>NZ_JBEXLL010000083.1:0-27584 GCF_040609955.1 Nocardia sp. NPDC004568 | reverse complement strand
GTCACGGCTCGCCGAGCCGTGACCACCACCGCCCGGTATCAGACTTTCTCGAAGGAGGCTCGCCCCCGATGGCGAACTACACCGCCGCTGACGTGAAGCGGCTGCGGGAGCTCACCGGCTCCGGAATGATGGATTGTAAGAACGCGCTGGTCGAGACCGAGGGCGATTTCGACAAGGCCGTCGAGCTGCTGCGCATCAAGGGCGCCAAGGATGTCGGCAAGCGTGCCGAGCGCACCACCGCCGAAGGCCTGGTCATCGCCAAGGACGGCGTGATGGTCGAGATCAATTCCGAGACCGACTTCGTCGCCAAGAACGCCGAGTTCCAGGCGCTGGCCGATAAGATCGCCGCCGCCGCGGCGGCGGCGAAGCCCGCCGATGTGGACGCGCTCAAGGCCGTGGCGCTCGACGGCCAGACCGTGGACGAGGCCCTGCAGGCGCTGGCCGCCAAGATCGGCGAGAAGCTGGAGCTGCGTCGCGTCGTCTCCCTGGACGGCCCGGTCGCCACCTACCTGCACAAGCGGGCCTCGGATCTGCCGCCCGCCGTCGGCGTGCTGGTGGAGTACACCGGTTCCGGTGAGGCCGCCGCCGAAGCTGCCCGTGGGGCCGCCATGCAGGTCGCCGCGCTCAAGGCGAAGTACGTCACCCGCGACGAGGTTCCCGCCGATATCGTCGAGAACGAGCGGCGCATCGCCGAGCAGACGGCCCGCGAAGAGGGCAAGCCGGAAGCCGCGCTCCCGAAGATCACCGAGGGCCGCGTCAACGGTTTCTTCAAGGACGTCGTCCTGCTGGAGCAGCCGTCGGTGACCGACAACAAGAAGACCGTCAAGGCGCTGCTGGACGAAGCCGGTGTCACGGTCACCAAGTTCGCCCGCTTCGAGGTCGGCCAGGCCTGAGCCGATCCTCGACTCCGGAGGAAACCCCCGTCGCGGTGGACGCGGCGGGGGTTTCGTTCTGAGATCGGGCCGCAGGGGTCCCTGGTACCGAGGCGCGTGGGCGGGTAGGGCAGGATAGAGGCCGCTTTCCGTTGGTGCCGCGCCCGGGGTGCCACCTCACGCTCGGACCGGGCCGGCAGCGGGCGGTGCCGGGCCTCGGCGTCCGCGCCCGCCACCACGATGAGCACGACCGACCGCGAACACACCGATTGCCGAAGGAGACGCCAGCCGATGACGTACCCGGGGACCGACCGCCCAGGATATCGACGGGTACTGCTGAAACTCGGCGGTGAGATGTTCGGCGGCGGCGCGGTGGGGCTGGACCCCGACGTGGTGGAGACCGTGGCGGAGCAGATAGCCGAGGTCGTGGGCTCCGGTGTGCAGGTCGCGGTCGTGATCGGTGGCGGCAACTTCTTCCGCGGCGCCGAACTCGAGGAACGCGGGATGGAGCGGGCCCGGTCCGATTACATGGGCATGCTCGGTACGGTGATGAACAGCCTGGCGCTGCAGGACTTCCTCCAGCAGCAGGGTGTGGACACCCGGGTGCAGACAGCCATCACCATGGGCCAGGTCGCCGAACCCTACCTGCCGCTGCGCGCCAAGCGGCATCTGGAGAAGGGTCGCGTCGTGATCTTCGGCGCCGGTATGGGAATGCCGTACTTCTCCACCGACACCACCGCCGCGCAGCGCGCGCTGGAGATCGGGGCGGAGGTGGTGCTCATGGCCAAGGCCGTCGACGGCGTGTTCAACGCCGATCCGCGGCTGGATCCCGACGCCACCATGTACCACGAGATCACGCACAAGGAAGTGATCGAACGCGATCTGAAGGTCGCCGACGCGACGGCGTTCAGTTTGTGCATGGACAACCAGATGCCCATGCTGGTGTTCAATTTGTTGACCAAGGGCAATATCGCCCGGGCGGTGGCCGGTGAGAAGATCGGCACATTGGTTCGATCCTGATACCGCGGGCCCGCGGGTCATGACGATGACGACGCAGTGGAGGAACGGTCGTGATTGAAGAAGCGCTCTTCGACGCCGAGGAGAAGATGGAGAAGGCCGTCTCGGTGGCGAAGGACGATCTCGGCAGAATCCGTACCGGGCGCGCGAATCCGGGGATGTTCGCCCGGGTGGTAGTCGACTATTACGGAGCGCCGACCCCGATCACCCAGATGTCGAGTATCACCGTGCCGGAGCCGCGGATGGTGGTGGTCAAACCCTACGAGCAGGCGCAGCTGGGCCCGATCGAAACCGCGATCCGCAATTCCGACCTGGGCGTGAACCCGACCAACAACGGTGACATCCTGCGGATCAGCATTCCGCAGCTCACCGAGGAGCGCCGCCGGGAGCTGGTCAAACAGGCCAAGCAGAAGGGCGAGGACGCCAAGGTCGCGATCCGCAATGTGCGCCGTAAGGCCATGGAGGAGCTGGGCCGGATCCAGAAGGACGGCGAAGCCGGCGAGGACGAGGTCGGGCGCGCCGAGAAGGAACTGGACAAGACCACCGCCAGATACGTCGGCCAGATCGACGACCTGGTGAAGCACAAGGAATCCGAACTGCTCGAGGTCTGAAGCGGCGGCCGGGCGGTGAGCCCGTCGTCTCCGCGGTGGTACCTTGCGCAGGCGTGCCGGTCGTGGCCGGTGCGCGGGACGTCCGAAGCGGCACGAGCGGTAGGTGCCGCGCGGAATACGGTGTTCGTAGGAACGGGCACCGGCTCGGTAATTCAGCCGGCCCTCCGGCCGGCGAACTGCCGCACAATGGGAACAGCGGAGCGAGTGACGCCCGCAACGGGTGGGAACGAACGGAACGACGACGAGTTGAGCGACGGGACAATCGTGGCCGAGAAAGCCGCCGCGACCGGTGCGGCCCGACCGCAGCCGCCGGCCGAGGGCATATCCGAACCGACACCGGCACCGACGGGAGCGCCCGGGGCGGCCGGAGCGCCTGGGGCCGCCGGAGCGCCCGCGGGCGCCGAACCCCGGCGGTCGCGCGCGGGCCGGAACCTACCCGCGGCCCTGGCGGTCGGCTCGACCCTCGGGGTGTTGTGCATCGCCGTCCTGCTGTTCGTACCCAAGGTGTTCATCGGTGTCGCCGGCGTCGCGGTCGGTATCGCCACCTGGGAGGTCGCCAAGCGGCTACGGGAAGCCGATGTGCTGGTGCCCCGGACGCCGTTGATCGTCGGCGGTCAGGCGGTGTTCTGGTCGGGCTGGCCGTTCGGGCCGGGCGGCGTGACCGGCGCCTTCGCGGCGACAGCGCTGGTCTGCATGGTGTGGCGGCTGTTCGATCACGGTCTGCGCACGGCCCCGCGCAACTTCTTGCGCGATACCGCCATCACGGTGTTCACCCTGGCGTGGATCCCGCTGCTGGCATCGTTCGCGGTGCTCCTCCTGCTCGAGGAGCCGGACGGCAATCTTCGGGTACTGACCTTCATGATCCTGGTGGTCTGCTCCGATGTCGGCGGCTATGTCGCCGGGGTGCTGTTCGGCCGCCATCCCATGGTGCCCTCGATCAGCCCGAAGAAATCCTGGGAGGGTTTCGGCGGGTCGCTGGTCTTCGCGATCATCGGCGGGCTGCTCACCGTCACGCTGCTGCTCGAAGCCAATTCCATGATCGGCGTGGTGCTCGGTATCGGCCTGGTCGTTGTGGCGACGCTGGGCGATCTGGTCGAATCCCAGATCAAACGTGAGCTGGGCATCAAGGATATGGGCACCATGCTGCCCGGGCACGGCGGCATCATGGACCGGCTCGATTCGATGCTGCCCTCGGCGTTCGTGTCCTGGCTGGTGCTCAGCACCCTGCTCTGAGCATGCTCCGAGGCCGGTCAGTCGCGGTGTACGGCACGGCGCAGCTGGACGATGCGGACCCCACCCACCAGTGCCATCACCAGGGCTCCGGCGATCACCGACAGCAGGATTGTCACACCCAGCGGTAACGAGAAGTTCCAGAAGAGCATCTCCACCTCGGTGCTCTCCGAATTCTGCAGGATGAAGATCAGCAGGACGATGCCGAGCAGCGCCGCCACGATCAGCGCGACCCAGGCGTTGCCCACCCGGGATTTCTCCACCTCTTTGCGTCGATGAGTATCGGCCGCCGATTTGCGGCCGGTAGCATCGGGTGCGGGTTTCCGTCCGGTGGGTGCGGCCGGTGGGGTCGTGGGTGGCTCTTTCGGCAGCGCGCGGGTCTCGGGTGTCGGTTCGTCAGAAGTCGCCATATGTCGATGATTGCCGACAGCTATCGACTGCGCACGGATTTCCGGCCCGCCGGTCGATATCGGCCCGGCTCTCGTCGCGCGGTGGCTCGGCACGGGTCACATTCATCGAGATGACACACTGGTAGGACTATGACCGTCTCCTTGCCCCTGGTTTTCGACGCCCCGCGCCGCGGTATGCCGCCGCGCCATCTGGCCGACCTCGACGCCGACGGCCGTCGGGACGCGATGCTCGAGCTGGGCCTGCCGAAGTTCCGCGCGGACCAGGTCGCGCGCCAGTACTACGGGCGGTTGCAGGCCGATCCGGCGGAGATGACCGATCTACCGGCCGCGGTCCGGGAGAAAGTGGCGGAGGCGTTGTTCCCGCCGCTGCTCACTCCGATCCGGCAGATCGCCTGTGATGCCGGGGAGACCCGGAAGACGCTGTGGCGAGCCGGGGACGGGACCCTGCTGGAAAGCGTGCTCATGCGTTATCCGGATCGGGCCACCCTGTGCATCTCCAGCCAAGCGGGCTGCGGTATGGCCTGCCCCTTCTGCGCGACGGGGCAGGGCGGGCTGAACCGGAACCTCTCGACCGCCGAAATCGTCGATCAGGTCCGCGCCGCCGCGGCCGATCTGCGCGACGGCGCTGTCTCCGGCGGTCCCGGGCGCCTGTCGAATATCGTGTTCATGGGAATGGGCGAGCCGCTGGCGAACTACAAGCGGGTGGTGAACGCGGTACGCCGCATCACCTCGCCCGCCCCCGACGGTCTCGGTATCTCGCAGCGCAATGTGGTGGTGTCGACGGTCGGTCTGGCTCCCGCGATCCGCAAACTCGCCGATGAGGACCTCTCGGTGACGCTCGCGGTATCCCTGCACACCCCCGACGACGAACTGCGCGACACCCTGGTTCCGGTGAACAACCGCTGGCCGGTGTCGGAGGTGCTCGACGCCGCTCGCTACTACGCCGACAAATCCGGCCGGCGGGTATCCATCGAGTACGCGCTGATCCGGGATATCAACGACCAGCCGTGGCGCGCGGACATGCTGGGCCAGAAACTGCACAAGGCGCTGGGCCCCCGGGTGCACGTGAATGTCATTCCGCTGAACCCCACCCCCGGTAGCAAATGGGATGCCAGCCCCAAACCGGTGGAGCGGGAGTTCGTGCGCCGGGTCGAAGCCCAGGGTGTGCCGTGTACGGTGCGTGACACCCGTGGTCAGGAGATCGCCGCGGCCTGCGGTCAGCTGGCGGCGGAGGGCTGACTTCGCGGGCGCACGGGAGTGTTTCACCGTGGGGTGGTCCGGTGGCGCTTGTGGGTGGCCCGAGACCACCCGACCTGAAACCATGCCTGCATGAGCACCCCCTCCGGTGCTGGAACAGCCATGGCTGCTGGAGAAGGGCCGGGTGCGGCCGAACGTGATGTGAGGGAACCGATATATGGGTGAGCAGGTCGTCGCGATCGTCGGGGCCGGGATCGTGGGACTGGCGATCGGGCGGGAACTCGCCCGGCGGCGTCCCGATGACCGAATCGTGGTGCTGGAGAAGGAAGATCGGGTCGCAGCGCACCAGACCGGCCACAACTCGGGGGTGGTGCACGCCGGGATCTACTATCGGCCGGGGAGTTTGAAGGCGGTGCTGTGCGCGCGGGGGCGGTCGCTGCTGCGCGAGTACTGCGTCGAGCGGAACCTGCCCTACGACGAATGTGGCAAACTCGTCGTCGCGGTGGACGACGACGAAATGCCCCGGCTCGAGGCCCTGCGGGCGCGGGCCGGTGATAACGCGGTCCCCGGGTTGAGACGGGTGCATCGGGCGGAGATCGCCGATATCGAGCCGTTCGCCGCCGGGATCGCGGCACTGTATTCGCCGCGCACCGCCATCACCGATTTCCGCCGGATCGCGGAGTCCTTCGCCGCGGATCTGGTGGAGTCCGGTGGCGAGGTGCGTCTGTCGTGCGCGGTGGACGGGATCGCCCCGGCCGTGACGGGAATCGAGATCAGGACGGGTGACGACATGCTGCGCGCGGATCGGGTGATCGTCTGCGCGGGGTTGCACGCCGATACGGTGGCCGGCCTGGCGGGCGCCGCCCCCGGCCCGCGGATCGTGCCGTTCCGGGGCGAGTACATGAATGTGGTCGGCGACAAGGCGGATATGGTGCGCGGGCTGGTGTATCCGGTACCCGACCCGCGGTACCCGTTCCTGGGGGTGCATTTCACCCGGCGGGTGTCAGGGACGGTGGAGGTCGGCCCCAACGCGGTGCTCGCGTTCGCCCGAGAAGGCTATCGGCGCCAGGACTTCTCGGTGCGTGACCTCGCCGACACCGTGCGCTGGCCGGGATTCCGCCGGATGGCGCGGCAGCACTGGCGTACCGGGATCGAGGAGATGTACGGCTCGCTGTCGGTGGCCGCGTATATGCGCAGGGCACAGCGCTACATTCCGGCCATCGGCGCCGCGGATGTGGTGCGGGGCGGTACCGGGGTCCGGGCCCAGGCCCTCGACGCGGACGGCAGCCTCGTCGATGATTTCCGGATCGACCGGCTCGGCCCCGTCACGGCTGTGCGCAATGCCCCGTCACCGGCGGCGACCTCCTCGCTCGCGATCGCCGAATACATTGTCGACGTCATCGACGGCAAGGACACCACAGCGCGTTAGAGGCCCGCCCCGGCACGACTCGGCCCGGGGGCCGGCGCCCCCTTCGCCTACGCCGCGAAGTGATCACGAACCGCGCGACCACATCATCGGCCGCGTCGTCACTCGTACGCGATCAAGGGAAGAGCTGGATGGGATTGATGATGTCGGCCGCGAGGGTGAGCAGCATGTAGGCGCCACCGACGACGACCGCGACATAGGTGAGCGGAAGCAGTTTCAGGTAGTCCACCGGAGCGCCGGGGGCCAATCCCTTCCAGCCGCGAACGGTGTTGCGGATCTTCTCGTAGAGCACCACCGCGATATGGCCACCGTCCAGTGGCAGCAGCGGCAGGATGTTGAACGCGCCCAGGAAGAAATTCAAGCTGGCCAGGATGAGGATGAAAGCGTTCCAGTAACCGCGTTCGGCGGTTTCGCCACCGATCTTGCTGGCGCCGTACACACTGACCGGGGTCTCCCGGTCGCGTTCGCCTCCGGTGACCGCGTCCCACAGCGACGCCACCTTGGCCGGCATCTGCGCCAGCGACTGGAAGGTGCGGATGAACATCTCGCCGGTGAAAGCGGCCGAGGCGGGAATCGCGCCGAGGACGCTGTACTGGACCGGCTCGTAGAACTCCTGGCCGACCCCGACGACACTCACCTCGCGGCCGGGGCCGCCGTCGCGGGGGTAGCGCACGGCCTGTTCCGGGACGACCTCGAGAGTCAGCGTCTGCCCGTCGCGGTCGACGGTATAGGTGAACGGTCCATCCTGCTGCTGGGTGCGGGTCTGGAACTCCTCCCAGGTGTCCACCTTCTCGCCGTTGATCGCGGTGACCACATCGCCGCGCTGCAGGCCGGCGCGCTGGGCCGGACCCGGGCCGGTGCAGGTGCCGAGGGTGCGGTCGGGGTTCTGCGGCGCGACGCAGCTCATATCGCCGATCGCGGTTTCCGGCGGCTGGTTCAGGTTCGGCAGGCCCCAGCCGACCGCCAGCACGACGATGAGCAGGAAGCCCAGCAGGAAATTCATCCCGATCCCGCCGGACATCACCACGAGGCGTTTCCAGGTGGCCTGCCGGTACATGGCCCGGTCGACCTCTTCGGGTTCCAGTTCGTCGAGCGCGGTCATTCCGGCGATATCGCAGAACCCGCCGAGCGGCAGCCATTTGACGCCGTATTCGGTCTCTCCGCGCCGGAAGGAGAACATTTTCGGCCCGAACCCGATGAAATACCGGCGTACCTTCATGCCGGTGGCCTGAGCGGTCCACATGTGCCCGCATTCGTGCAGCGCGATCGAAATCGTGATGCCGAGGGCGAACAGCACGAACCCCAACACGAACAGCATGTGGTCTACAGCCCTCCTGCGGTGCGCAGATCATTACTCGCGGCCCGCACAGAGACCGGAGCGGCCGCGAGCACGTGTCCACAGTAACCGCCCGCGTGCGGTGCCTCGACCATCCGCGACATCGATTACCGCTGTACGAGGGTACGGGCCCGGTCGCGTGCCCACTGGTCGGCCGCGAGTACTTCGGCGAGTTCGGTGGGTTCGGCGCGCCACCGGTCGGCGTCGCGTACCGCCTGCTCCACGGTGCGCACGATCTCCGTGAACCGGATCCGGCCGTCGAGAAAGGCCTGTACCGCGACCTCGTTGGCGGCGTTGTACACGGCGGTGACACAACCGCCCGCGGTACCGGCTTCCCGGGCCAGTTCCACCGCTGGGAACACCTCGTGGTCCACGGGTTCGAAGGTCCAGGTGGCGGCGGTGCCGAAATCACAGGGAGTGGCGGCCCCGGGCACCCGGTCCGGCCAGCCCAGCGCCAGGGCGATCGGCAGCTTCATATCGGGCGGGCTGGCCTGGGCGAGGGTCGAGCCGTCGGTGAAGGTGACCATGGAATGCACGATGGATTGCGGGTGCACGGTGACCTCGATGCGGTCGTAGGGGATGCCGAACAGGAGATGCGTTTCGATCAGTTCCAGCCCCTTGTTGACCAGGGAGGCCGAGTTCAGGGTGTTCATCGGGCCCATGGACCAGGTCGGATGGGTTTTCGCCTCGGCGGGGTGCACGCCGTCCAGCATGTCGGTGGTCCAGCCGCGGAACGGTCCGCCGGACGCCGTGAGCACCAGGGTGGCCACCTCTTCGGCCCGTCCGCCGCGCAGGCACTGGGCCAGCGCCGAATGCTCCGAATCCACCGGCACCAGCTGGCCCGGGCGGGCGGCCCGGGTGACCAGCGACCCGCCCGCCACCAGCGACTCCTTGTTCGCCAGCGCCAGTGTCGCGCCGGTTTCCAACGCGGCCAGCGTCGGCTCCAGACCCAGCGACCCGACCAGCGCGTTGAGTACGACGTCGGCCTCGGTGCGCCGGACCAGTTCGGTCACCGCGCCCGCGCCGGTCAACGGGACCCCCAGTTCGGCGCCCGCGACCGGGTCGGCCACGGCCACCGCGGTCGTGCCGGTGGCGGCCATCTGCGCGGCGAGCAGGTCGGTGTTCCCGCCACCCGCGGCCAGGCCCACGACTTCGAATCTGTCCGGGTTCGCGGCGATCACCTCGAGCGCCTGGGTGCCGATGGACCCGGTGCTGCCGAGCAGGAGGACTCTGCGGAGATCTGACACCTGCCCATTGTCACCGACCGTGCCCCTGCTGGCTACGACGGGCGGTCGTATGCCACGATATCGGGCAGTATCCGTTCTCTCGAGGAGGAGCGATCGTGGCCGCCACGGAAGTCGAACCCACCAGCGACAAGGCTGTCGTCACCAAGGTGGACCCCGCAGAGGTTCCGTCGGCGGCCTGGGGCTGGAGTGGGGAATCCCGCCGGACGTTCCAGGTGGCCGCGGTCGTGGTGATCGTGATCCTGCTGGGCATGCTGAAGGGCAATCACCACGGCAAGGTCGAGGATCTCTACCTCATCGGATTCGCCGCCGTCCTGGCGATCCTCGTGATCCGGGACGTGCTGCTACGCCGCAAACCCCGGTGATCAGCCGTTTCCTCTGAGGCTCCCGCACCTCGTGCGGTCACCCGGGCTACGGCGAGATGACGTCCCGGTGACGTGCCGGTGCCGGTCCCGACTGTTGTCCATGTCTCGACGCCGCCGGTCGGGGCGGGACTACACTCGGCATCGACCGGCCGGACCAGTACGAAAGTAGGCAGCCGAAAGTGGTAAGCACAATCGGATTGGGGATGCCGACCGCACCGGCCGCGGTGCTCGCACCGCGGCGCAGAACCCGCCAGCTGATGGTGGGCGGTGTCGGTGTGGGCAGCGACCACCCGATCTCGGTGCAGTCGATGACGACGACCAAAACGCACGATGTGAACGCGACCTTGCAGCAGATCGCGGAGCTCACCGCCTCGGGCTGCGATATCGTGCGGGTGGCGTGCCCGCGGCAGGAGGATGCCGACGCGCTACCCACGATCGCGAAGAAATCGCAGATCCCGGTGATCGCCGATATCCATTTCCAGCCGCGCTACATCTTCGCCGCCATCGATGCGGGCTGCGCGGCGGTCCGGGTGAATCCGGGCAACATCAAAGAATTCGACGGCCGGGTGAAAGAGGTCGCCAAGGCAGCCGGTGCCGCCGGTATCCCGATCCGGATCGGAGTGAACGCCGGTTCCCTCGACAAGCGGATGATGGCCAAGTACGGCAAGGCCACTCCGGAAGCGCTGGTGGAGTCGGCGCTGTGGGAGGCGAGCCTGTTCGAGGAACACGGATTCGGCGATATCAAGATCTCGGTGAAGCACAACGACCCGGTGGTGATGGTCGAGGCGTACCGGCAGCTGGCCGCGCAGTGCGACTACCCGTTGCACCTCGGTGTCACCGAGGCGGGCCCGGCATTCCAGGGCACCGTGAAATCCGCGGTCGCGTTCGGCGCGTTGCTGAGCGAGGGGATCGGCGACACCATCCGCGTCTCGCTGTCCGCGCCGCCGGTCGAGGAAGTGAAGGTGGGCGGGCAGATTCTGCAGTCGCTGAACCTGCGGCCCCGCAAGCTGGAGATCGTGTCCTGCCCGTCCTGTGGTCGCGCGCAGGTCGATGTGTACACCCTGGCCAACGAGGTCACCGCGGGCCTGGACGGCCTGGAGGTGCCGCTGCGGGTCGCGGTCATGGGCTGCGTGGTGAACGGCCCGGGCGAGGCTCGCGAGGCCGATCTCGGCGTGGCCTCCGGGAACGGCAAGGGGCAGATCTTCGTCAAGGGCGAAGTCGTGAAGACGGTGCCCGAGGCGCAGATCGTGGAAACTCTCATCGAAGAGGCCATGCGGATCGCCGAGGAGATGGGTGAGGACGCCGGGACCGGAGAACCGGTCGTCAGCGTGGGCTGAGTGCCCCGCGCCACCGGCTCGCCGGAGCGGCGAGCCGGTGTGTCCTGCCCGATCCGTACGCGCCGCGCGGACGCTTTCCGGATATTCGTACCGTCCCGGCACGGTTCATGGCAGGCTGTTGTAGGTGCGGAGTCTGCTGGAGCCGACCCGGCGCGCGAAATACGTTCCCGCGCGTCAGCTCGCCAAGCGGGACCTTGCGCAGGTACTCCGGGTCCTCGACGATGATCCGGTGGCCACCTGCATGGTCGCCGCCCGGTTACAGGAATACGGTCTGGACAACCGGTGCGGTCAGGGTGAGCTGTGGAGTCACGGCGGCCCCTCGGAATCATTGTGCTTCTCCGGGGTGAATCTCATCCCGCTGCGCGGCGGGCGTGAGGCGCTGCGCGCCTTCGCTGACCGGGCCATCCGGTGGCCCCGGATGTGCTCGTCGGTGGTCGGCCGGCAGGAGCTCGCGCTGCCGCTGTGGGAGATGCTCGCCGACCACTGGGGTCCGGAACGGGAGGTGCGCGCCGCACAGCCGCTGCTGGCACTCACCGAGACCGCCGTATCGACCGCCGACCCGCAGGTGCGCCAGGTCCGTCCCGACGAGCTCGACCGGTATCTCGCGGCGGCGATCGCGATGTTCATCGAGGAGGTCGGGATCGATCCGCGGGCCGGGGACGGGGGCCGCGGATATCGGCGTCGGGTGGCGGGACTGATCGAGGCCGGCCGGGCCTGGGCGCGGTTCGCGGATGGCGAGGTGGTGTTCAAGGCGGAGGTGGGTGCGCAGTCCCGGCGCACCGGGCAGATCCAAGGTGTCTGGGTGCATCCGGAGCACCGGGGCCGGGGACTGGGCACGGCGGGTACGGCGGCGGTGGCCAATTCGGTGGTGGCCTCGGGGCGGACCGCGAGCCTGTACGTCAACGACTACAACGAGGTGGCCCGGCGAGCCTATCGGGCGGTCGGTTTTCGTCAGATCGCCACGTTCGCCACTGTTCTGCTCGACTGACCCGGACCGGATCCGGTGTGCCGCAGGTGATCACCGGCTCCGGTCGCCTACGATCGGCTCCGATGACGATCCGATCGGTACTCGTGATCGCGGTCGCGGCGCTCGCGTTCGCCGTGACCGGTTGTGCGGCGGGCTCCTCCGGGCCGATCACCGCCGCGGACGGTTTCCTCGGCGCGTTCACCGCGCGTGATATCGAAGCGGCCGCCGATCGGACCACCCGGCCCGAAAAAGCCTTCGCCGCATTGACTTCGGCGTGGGACGAACTGGGCGCCGAAGAACTGCACACCGACACCGGCGCCGCCCGCATCACCGGTGACACCGCCACCGTCGACTACACCTACGAATGGCGGCTGCCCGGCGGCCGCACCTGGACCTATGCGGGGCAGTTGCCGATGGTGCGCAGCGGGGGTTCGTGGACGGTGCGCTGGAGCGGCACGGCCGTGCATCCGCGACTCGGCGATACCCAGACCATGGCACTGTCCGTACAGCCCGCGCCGCGGGCCCGGGTCAACGAACAGTCCGGCAGCGATGTCCTGGTGCCGGGCACCGTCTCGCGGGTGACCTTCGACGCCACCGACAGTGCCGAACCGCAGCGGGTGGCGACGGCCCTGTCCCGGGCGCTGGTCGATATCGACGAGCGGCTCACTCCGGAGCGGATCCTGGATTCCGCGCGCGCCGCCGACGGGGTGTACACGGTGATCGTGCTGAACGAGGTCGAGTTCGGCCGGGCGGGACCCCAGTTGATCGGGCTCCCGGGCGTGCGGGTGACCCAGGAGTGGGATATGACGCCCACCGATCGGAAATTCGCCCCCGACCTGATGACCCAGGTCCGGCAGGCGGTGATCGACGATGTCGACGGACGGTCCGGCTGGCGGGTGGTGGCCCGCAATGCCGGTGGTGCCGAGACCGGCGTGCTGCACGAGGTGGCGGCGCAACCGGCGCCCTCCTTCGCGCTGAGTGTGGACCGCCGCATCCAGAACGCGGCCCAGCGTGCGGTCGACGGCCGCCGGGAGCAGACCATGATGGTGGTGATCGAGCCGTCGACCGGCGGAATCCTGGCGGTGGCGCAGAACGCGGCCGCCGACCGGGACGGACCGGTGGCGACCATCGGCCAGTACCCGCCGGGCTCGGTGTTCAAAACGGTGACCGCGGCGGCCGCGATGGCCCACGGTATCGCGACACCCGATACCGTGGTTTCCTGCCCCGGTGCGGTCACCATCGGCGAGCGGATGATCCCGAACTACAACGGATTTTCCGTGGGTGAGGTACCCATGACGACCGCCTACGCGCGCTCGTGCAACACCTCGTTCGCTCGATTGGCCAGCGAATTGCCGGCCTCCGCCCTCACCGACAGCGCGGCGGCTTTCGGTATCGGACCGGATTACACCGTGGCGGGCCTGCCGACTTTCTCCGGCTCGGTGCCCGCGACCGACGACCGCACGCAGCGCACCGAGGACGGGATCGGCCAGGGCCGGGTGGTGGTGAGCCCCTTCGGTATGGCTGTGCTGGCCGCGGCCGTCGCGTCCGGGTCGGCGCCGACTCCCTATGTGATCGCGGGGCGGGAGACGGTGGTCGACGGTCCGCGGCCGGTCCTCGCGCCGGAAGTGGTGCGCGGGTTGCGGGCGATGATGCGGCAGGTGGTCGTCGCGGGTACCGCGGAGCGGATCGCCGATCAGGGGGAGGTGTTCGGCAAGACCGGCGAAGCGGAGGTGGAGGGTGGTTCGCATTCCTGGTTCGTCGGGTACCGGGGCGATATCGCCTTCGCGACACTGCTGGTCAGAGGCGGAAGTTCGGATAACGCGGTGGCGGTGACGCGGGATATGCTGGCGGCGCTGCCCGCGGGGTACTGATACCGGCCGTCACCCCGAGCCTTCACTGGCCGGTGGACTCGGGGTCAGTAGCGGTCGCATACCGGTGACCGATCTCGGTGACGCGAGTATCGGTCGTCAGTGAATCGCTGACCCGGGCGGGCGCGACGACCGACACGGTCCGGTCGTCGACCGGTGCCGACGAAGCGGTATCGGTCCCCAGGATCTCGACGACTCCGGCGCCTCCCAGGATCAATCCGGCGGTGATGAAAGCAACGGTGAAACGCTTCATTTCCGGCTCCCTCCGATTCAGAGGTTCGACAGACAGCGAGCTCGGAATGCGCTGGCGACCGGGCTCTGCGGAAGAGTTATCTGATGATTAGCTGCTCAGGCCAACCTAAGCAGGGAGTACCCACCGAGACAAGACGGAAAGTTGGATTGAACCGATGACGAGCAAATCGTGATCCAGGCGGCGTTATCCGTGATCCACTCGTTACGTTCCATTCAGATTTTGTGCAGACTCGCTGCGAGGTGATCCTGTAACGGCAGTCCTACGGCACCCATCTGCAGGGCGTAGTCGATGACGCCGCCGTGCATGTGCACCGTCCGGCTGAGGGCGGTGACCGATTTGGCCGTGCTGCTCAGACCGATCGCGGTCGACTCCAGCTCGAGTCGGACCTCGTCGTCGCCGAGGGTGAGTTTTCCCTCGCAGATCTCGGTGATCCCGGTGGGGTGGGAGACGATGAGCTCCACCCGGTCGGGGCCGGGGCAGCGCAGATATCCGGTCTCCACATGAAGTGGGCGGTTGTCGTCGGCGTGCCGGGTACGTTGCCGGTAGGTCAGGAAGGGCCGGCCCAGATGCCCGAAAGTGATCTCTTCCAGATAACCGAAGGGTTCGATCGTCGGGTAGTCACCCTGGCCGCGACCGCGCCAGGTGCCCAGCAAACCGGCCAGCGGGGCAATAGCGGGATGCGGGGGTGTCTGCGGTTCGGCCACGGCCCACAAGCGTAGCCGCTCGGCCGGTGTCCGCGGCACGGTGCCCGTCCCCGTGCCGCATCCGCCGCTATTTGTTGCGGCGGCGCTTGAACGGCCAGAAGGAGCGGGTGCGCCGTCGGGGCAGTGCCGCGTAGACCATGGTCATCTCGGCGAAGACCCCCGCCTCGCGTTCCCGGTCGGGGCCGAAATCGTCGCGCCCCAGGATCTGGGTGATCGATCCGGGGGCGATGGTGGCGAGCGCGTCGAGCAGTGAGGCATTGAGCGCACCCAGCGAGATGCGGGTGGTGTCGGGGTCCTCGGCCCCCGGGCCGCCGTGCCCCAGCAGCATATGGCCGATCGCGTGCAGCACGATGTGGTCCGCATTGCGACCGGAGGCCGACGCGTCGTAGACGATGATGTCGTCGTTCTTGCGGGCGATCCAGAGGCCGTTGCCGTTGCATCCGAGATCGGCCAGCGCCGACCGGTGGGCCGGCTGTAACGAGATCGGCCGCTTGCGGTGCGCGGCCACCTCGGCGAGGTAGGCGTTGAGGTTCCACGGGCTGGGCAGGGGCACCGACCCAGCCGCATCGCCGAACCTGGCGTCCATGCTTGTCATCGGCGAATACGTTACCGATCGCACGTCGACTCGTCACTTCCGCGAATTCCCGCGCACCGGTGCGGAACCGGCGACCTGCGCGGACGGCGCGGCGGACCGTCACACGTCGGCCCCCGGGCCCAGGGGCCGGACATTGTGCTGTTTGTTCCACAGCGCGGTGAAAGCCCAGAGCACGACGCCGACGATCAGCAGCACCCCGGCGATGGCGTACTGCTGAGGGTTGCGGTCGGTGAAAGGGGTGGCCAGATAGGCACAGCACACCGCGCCGAGCACGGGCAGTGGCGTGGGGGTGCGGAAGTGGTCGTGCGCCACCCGGTCCCGCCGGAGCACGAGTACCGCGATATTCACGATGGTGAACACCCCGAGCAGCAGCAGGGCGGTGGTGCCACCGAGTTCGGGTACCTGGTCGACAAAGGTGAGCAGGCCGAAGGCCAGCAGGGTGGTGAACAGGATCGCGATATGCGGGGTACGCCGGCTCCGGTTGACCCGGCCCAGGGACCGGGGGATCACCTTGTGCTTGGCCATGCCGTACAGCAGCCGGCTGGCCATCAGCATATTGATCAGGGCCGAATTGGCCACCGCGAACATCGTGATGAACGCGAAGACCTGCGTGGGGAACCCGGGTGCCCTGATCTCCACCACCTGCAGCAGCGGGGTGTCGCTCTCGGACAGGGTGTCCGGTGGGACCAGCGCCACCGCCGTGATCGACACCATCACGTAGATCGCTCCGGTGATCAGCAATCCGGTGAGCAGGATTCTGGGAAAGATCTTGGTGGGTTCTTTGGTCTCCTCGGCCATGTTCACCGAATCCTCGAAACCGACCATCGCGAAGAAGGCCAGTGTCGTCGCCGCGACGACGCCGCCGAACGCGGTGCGGTCACCGGTGTCGAATTCGACGACGCGGCCGAAGTCGCCGTTACCGAATCCCAGTGCCCACAGTCCGATGCACACCACGATCAGCAGACCGGATAGTTCCACACAGGTGAGCAGGACATTGGCCTTGACGCTCTCGCCTACCCCGCGCAGGTTGATCGCGGCGACCGCCGCCATGAACGCCAAGGCGATCACGGTGAGCAGTGGCCCCTTGCCGTCGAATTCGAAGGCTTCGGCGAAATTCGCCGCGAAGGCTTTGGCCGCGGTCGCGGCGGAGGTGATACCGGAACTCATCACCGCGAACGTCACCATGAAGGTGATGAAATGGATCCTGAACGCTTTGTGGGTGTAGAGCGCGGCGCCGGCGGCCTGAGGATACTTGGTGACCAGTTCCAGATAGCTGAGACCGGTGACCAGTGCGACTCCGAAGGCGACCAGGAACGGGACCCACACCGCCCCGCCGACCTCTCCGGCCACCCGGCCGGTGAGTGCGTAGATACCGGTGCCGAGAATATCGCCGACGATGAACAGCAACAGCAGCCACGGGCCCATGACCCGTTTCAACTCGGGTTGCCGCGCCGGATCGGTCCGGTCGGTGACGTCTGCCAAGCGAACCCCTCATCTCCGCAGTGCGTGCGAGCTCTGGATCGGACAGTTCAGATCTGGGTACCCACTCCGTACGGCCCGGACTCCTCGTTCACGGGCCGTTCACCCGCTCAGGCCAGCGCTTCGGCCGCCGCGGCCGCGTCGGCGATCACCACCGCCGAATCGCGGGGACTCAGAGCCATCGCCCGCAACTGGTCGAACATGACACCGAAGCGCCGGATCTCGGTATGACCCTCGATGAGGGCGTCGCCGGAGATGCCCTCGACATAGACCAGTTCGGGATCGGTCGGGTCGGGGAAGTCGAGAATCGTGAAGGACCCGGCCATACCCGGATGCGCGCCCGCGTCGAACGGCAGGATCTGCAGGATCACGTTCTTGCGTTTGGTCGCCTCGCCCAGCCGGCGCAGCTGCCCGCTCATGACCGCCGGTCCACCCACCATCCGGCGGATCGCGGCCTCGTCGAGCACCACCCACAGTTCCAGCGGCTCGACCTTGGCCAGTACCGCCGCCCGGTCCATCCGGGCCCGGGCACGCCGTTCCAGATCCGACGCCTCCAATTTCGGCATGCACGTATCGATCACGGCCATGGCGTACTGCTCGGTCTGCAACAGGCCGGGGATGAAGGACGTCTGATAGTGCCGGGCCGACAACGCCACCGATTCGAAATTGATGTACGCGGCGTACACCTCCGACAGGCTGGCCTCGTAGGGCCGCGACATCCCGGGTTTCTGCGCGTCCGAGAGCAGCTCCAGCGCCTCCTGGCGCCGCGCCTCCTCGACACCGTAGAGATCCAGCATGGTCATCAGGGTGCGGCGTTGTGGCCGGGCTTGGGCGGTCTCGATGCGGTACAGCGTGGTCACATTGATGCCGGTGCGCGCGCTGACGTCCTCCTTGCTCAGCTTCGCGTCGTCGCGCATCTCCAGCAGCAGCACCGAGAGCCGGCGCAGCCCCGCCGTGAGGACGGTGCGTTTGCCTGCCATGTCATCCCTTTCCCTCGCGCCCGGCGCGGCCCGCCGACCACGATCCTCGCCCGCCGCGCCCTCTGTCGAGCAACAATAACGAGGAAAGCCCGGCGGCGGGGCGAGCAGTGGTCACAAACCCGTGCTCACGGCGTGATCTCGTGGCGCATCACCTTTCCGGTCGCATTGCGCGGCAGCGGCCCCGCGGTGATCGTCCAGTGTTCGGGAACCTTGAAGTACGCTAGCCGCTCGGCGACGAAACCGCGCAGTTCCTCGGCGTCGAGAGCGTCCGGATCGCCGGTCACCACGACCGCCGCGACCCGCTGCCCCAGATCCTCGTCGGGCACCCCGAGGACCGCAGATTCGCGGACCGCGGGATGTTCGTCCAGGACGTTCTCGATCTCGTTGGGGTACACGTTCTCTCCGCCGCGCAGAATGAGATCGGTACGGCGCCCGGTCATTCGGAGCCGACCGTCGATCAGGGCGCCGAAATCACCGGTCCGCATCCAGCGTTCACCGTCGAATGCGGCGGCGGTCGCCGCGTCGTCGTGCCAGTAGCCGAGCATGACGTACGGGCTGCGCACCCAGATCTCGCCTTCGGTGCCCTCGGCCACCGGATCGCCGGCGGGATCGCGGATCGCCACCGCGACACCGAGAATCGGCCGCCCGACTGTCTCCGGGTCGGCGGCGAGTTCGGCCGGGGTGGCGACGGTGGCGGCGGTACCGCTCTCGGTGAGTCCGTAACTGGTGGTGAGTGCGATCCCGGTGCCGGGCAGCCGGGCCCGCAGTCGCTGCTGCAAGGCCGGTGAGGACGGGGCCGCGTTCAGAGACAGCGCGGCGAGCGCCGACAGGTCGTAACCGGCCGCGTCGTGTTCGAGCAGCCGGGCGGCCAGGGTCGGCACGGCCCCCCAGTTGGTCACCCGCTCCCGCGCCATCAGC
Organism: Nocardia sp. NPDC004568; assembly: GCF_040609955.1. Taxonomy (NCBI): domain Bacteria; kingdom Bacillati; phylum Actinomycetota; class Actinomycetes; order Mycobacteriales; family Nocardiaceae; genus Nocardia; species Nocardia sp. NPDC004568. The sequence goes on along the minus strand of NZ_JBEXLL010000083.1, from coordinate 8,775 downwards.
GACAGCACGCGGTCGGCCGCGAAAGCGCCGGTGTGCACGATCACCGCCGCGCCTGTCGCGAGCCGGGGCACGACCAGATTGTGCAGGCTGGCGATATGGAACAGCGGGGAGGTGAGCAGGAACCGCTTATCGCTGGGCTCCCGGTGCGCGCGGCCGGCCAGCGCCGCGCCGAGGGCGTCGGTGTAGCGGTGGTAGTCGGCGATCGCGATGAGGTTGCGGTGGGTGTGCACCACACCTTTGGGATGGCCGGTGGTTCCACTGGTGTAGAGGACGACGGCCGGATCGTCCTCGCCGACCGGGACCACCGGGGCCACGCCCTGATAGCCGGCGACGAGGCGGGGGAGGTCCGTCTCCGTGGTGAGGACGGGCACCCCGCTGTCGGCAGCGAGGGCGGCCCGGGCCGCGTCGGCGACGACGACCGCCGGTTCGGTGTGCCGGATACCGAATTCGACCTCCGGTCCGGCCCACCACGCGTTGTACGCGACCGCGACGGCGCCCAGACACTGCGCCGCCCAGAAGGCGATCACCCACTCGGGGCTGTTGGCGGCCAGGATGCCGATCCGGTCGCCGCGCCCGACGCCGTACCGGTCGGCCAGCGCGCGGGCCAGCGCCTGGGCGTCGGCGGCATGCTCGGTGAACGAGATCCGCCGATCGGCGGTGACCAGGTAGTCGCGGTCACCCCAGGTCCGGGAATGGTCGAGCAGTTCGCGTAATGAGCGGCGCCGGACGGCGAGCGGGGTGCCGAGCACTGTCTCGGTGGACAGTTCGAACGGTCCGCCCGGGCCGGTGAGCTCGGCGGCCGCCTGCGCGGTTCGTGGGTCGGGGGCACTGCTCATGGGTCCACATCCTTGTCGGTGACTGTCCACAGCATCCATACCGCACGGCGCGGGCCGCGCGGTGACCGACCGCCGCGGCCGGGCGGCCGTACGGCTTCGCGGGACTGGGCGAGTGTGCACGGGCCCGGGCATCCCGACGATAGGGCAAACTGTCGGCAATCGACGCGGTGTGCGCGAGCGTGCATCCCGGGTGCAAGGCCGGATCGTCACCGCGGGTTTCGGTGCGCGCCTGCGCCGGCGGTGCGAAGAGGGCCGGTGACGTCGGCCGATGCGCCCGGGGGCGTTGTGTCGCAGGACCATAGGGACCGGTATGGTTTGGCTGCGCGCCGCGCTCAGATCTCGGCACGGTTGCGATGTGGTCGCATGACGCGTTGTCGTGGCCGGTCCAGGGCGTGTTCCGGGTAATGTTCGCGGCGGCGGGGATTCGGACCGCCGACGGGAAGGATCTTGGCGGGTACGCGTTTTCGACGGGACCGCGTCCGGGTACCGCCGAAAGGATCGTTAGGCTCGCGCACGACGCTGTTCGCAACATTGCGTATCGAAGTCTTGTGTTCTTGCATATGTAAGAGCATGATCCAGCTAACCTTGTTGTGAACAACGATCCGATGTCCGGGATTACCGAATCGAGAGCCGATCATGTTGGTACAGAGTGTGATGGTGCCGGGTGAGTTCCAGGGGTGCGGATGAGCGCACCCACTCTGGGAACTCTGCCGACTGCGCCACAACTGCTGTGCGCCTTCCAAGGGCGGCGGGTCCAGGAGCGTGTGCTGTTGCGCTTCGCGCACGCGCTGGTCGAACTGCACAAGCGCCGCGCGCAGGTCCGGGATATGGCGCAGATAGCGGAAATCGACTGTCGTAGAAGAGAACTCGTGGACGACATCAACGACTGGATCACCCGCAGGATGCCGCAGCATCGCCACGGCGCCTCCCTGCACACCGAAAGCCTCGGCGCGGTGATCGACCGGATGGCGTTGAGCTGGGTGGCCGCGAACCAGGCGATCGAGGCCGACGGGGTGCGCAGCGACCGGACCCACCGGCACTGGTACCACCTCGCCGAACTGGTCGACGGTTACACCGATTTGATCGCCGAGGTAGCAGGTGGGCGCCGACGGCTACCGGTGCAGTAGGGGTTCGGCGGATCACCGCCACGTTCGGGCCGCTGAACGTCGTCGGCCTCTGCGTTGGACACGCGAAAGACCGCAGATTGTCGAATGGCCCAGACCAGATGAAACCGAACGGCGAATGCTCGGTTAACCCGTCGGTACAGGCCAATTGGAGGTAGTTTCTGCCATGAGGCAGACCGAAGGGGTTGTAGGCGCCGTGACGGCGCGCGAGGACCTCGACACAGAGGCAGCCGCGGTGCCGGGAATCACCGCCCTGTCCAAGGTTTACCGGGTACGGGCCGAACTGGACACGATGCTCGGCGAGCTGCGCCCCGGCGACCGGGTGCCCGCCGAACGGGAACTGGCCGGACGCTTCGGGGTCGCCCGGGAAACCGTCCGGCACGCCCTGCGGGATCTCGCGGTCGAGGGGCGCATCCGCCGGCAGGGCCGTGGAACCGTACTCGCCCGCCCCAAGGTGGTGCGCCCACTGGCGCCCGAGCCCGCCGGTGAGGACGGGTCCGGGGTCGTGCGCAGTCTGCTCTCCTGGGAGGACACCGAGGCCGATACCGAGATCGCCCGGGACCTCGAACTTCCGCTGCACACCCCGATCATGACCCTGGAGCGCCTGCTGCACGCCGACGGCGAGCCGATCGCGCTGGAGCGAATCGATCTGTCGCTGGACCGTTTCGGTTGGCTCCGCGCGGGTTTCGATCCGCTCGGCTCGCTGTCGGCGACGATCGGCAGTTCCGGTGTCGAGTACGGCGGGGCCACCGAACGTATCGAAACCGTGCTCGCCGCGCCCCGGGAAGCCGGGCTGCTCGGCTGCCGGCCCGCGGTTCCGCTGATCCGGGTGGTGCGCCGCGGGGTGGATACCCAGGGTCGCCCGATCGAGCGGGTCGCCGCCCTCTATCGGGGCGACCGCGTCGCGTTCGAGGTCCGTACCGGCGCCCGCGTCCGCTGAGGGCCCGGCGCGCGTCGTCCGGGACCGTTCCCGGCGACCGCCCGGCCTGCGCCGACTACTCTGGAGCGCATGTCCGTGCGTACCCGCCAGCCGCTGCTTCCAGGAACCCCCACTCCGATCCGTGAGGTCCCGCGTGGGATCGAACGGCCGGAGTACGTCTGGAAGAAAACGGCCCAGGAGGGTTCCGAGCCGTGGGTGCAGACCTCCGAGACCATCGAGAAGATGCGGATCGCCGGCCGGATCGCCGCCCGGGCGCTGGCCGAGGCGGGTAAGGCCGTCGCCCCGGGTGTCACCACCGACGAACTCGACCGGATCGCCCACGAGTACATGTGCGACCACGGCGCCTACCCGTCGACCCTCGGGTACAAGGGTTTCCCCAAATCGTGCTGCACCTCGCTCAACGAGGTGATCTGCCACGGTATCCCCGACAGTACGGTGGTTCAGGACGGTGACATCGTCAATATCGATGTCACCGCCTACATTCACGGCGTGCACGGCGACACCAATGCCACCTTCCTCGCCGGCGAGGTCGACGAAGAGGTGAAACTGCTTGTCGAACGCACCGAGGAGGCGACCGCGCGGGCCATCAAGGCGGTGCGCCCCGGCCGGGCGCTCAATGTCATCGGCCGGGTGATCGAGTCCTACGCGAACCGTTTCGGCTACGGCGTGGTCCGGGATTTCACCGGGCACGGGGTCGGGCCGACCTTCCACAGTGGCCTGGTGATCCTGCACTACGACCAGCCCGCGGTCGAGTCGGTGATCGAACCGGGCATGACCTTCACCATCGAACCCATGATCAATCTGGGCGGTATCGACTACGAGATCTGGGACGACGGCTGGACCGTGGTCACCAAGGACCGCAAGTGGACGGCCCAGTTCGAGCACACCCTGGTGGTCACCGAGACCGGCGCCGAGATCCTCACGCTGCCGTGAGCGGGCCCGGCGGGGCGCTGCTGATCGCCGGGACGACCTCCGACGCGGGCAAGAGCGTGGTGGTCGCCGGTATCTGCCGGATGCTGCGGCGGCGCGGGGTGCGGGTGGCGCCGTTCAAGGCGCAGAACATGTCGAACAACTCCGTGGTGACCCTGGACGGTGGGGAGATCGGGCGGGCCCAGGCACTGCAGGCCCAGGCGTGCGGGCTGGAACCGAGTGTGCGGTTCAACCCCGTCCTGCTGAAGCCCGGAAGCGACCGGCGGTCGCAGCTGGTGGTGCGCGGCCGGGTGGTGGATACGGTGGGCGCCGCGGACTATTTCACCCACCGCACCCGGTTACGCGAGGTGGTGGCCGCCGAGCTCGCGGCCCTGCGGGCGGAATTCGATGTGGTGATCTGCGAGGGGGCCGGCTCGCCCGCCGAGATCAATCTGCGCGCCACCGATCTGGCGAATATGGGCCTGGCGCGGGCCGCGGAGCTGCCGGTGCTCGTGGTCGGCGATATCGACCGGGGCGGGGTGCTGGCCCATCTCTTCGGGACGCTCGCGGTCCTGGAACCCGCGGACCAACGGCTGATCGCCGGATTCGTCATCAACAAGTTCCGCGGCGACGTGGAGCTGCTGCGGCCGGGCCTGGACGAGCTGACCGCGCGTACCGGGCGTCCGGTACTTGGCGTGCTGCCGTACTGCGACGAGCTGTGGATCGATGCCGAGGATTCGCTGGGCACCGTGGCCGGCGCCGCGGTGGGCCGGCCCGCCGCCCCGATCGGCCGCGAATGGCTCACCGTCGCCGCCGTGCGCCTGCCGCGAATATCGAATTCGACCGATGTGGAAGCGCTGGCCTGCGAACCCGGTGTCACGGTGCGCTGGGTGAGCGACCCCGCGGCCCTGGCCGGCGCCGACCTGGTCGTCCTGCCCGGGAGCAAGGCCACCGTGGACGATCTGGCCTGGCTGCGACGTACCGGTATCGCCGACGCGCTGATCCGCCGCGCCGCGGTGGGCGGACCGATCCTGGGCATCTGCGGGGGTTATCAGATGCTGGGCCGCCGGATCGTGGACACCGTGGAATCGGGCGCGGGGGAGGTGGCCGGGCTGGGACTGCTGGATATGGATATCGAATTCGGCCGTCGGAAGGTGCTGCGCCGGACGACCGCGGCCGGTGCGCGGGTCGCGCCGGATACGCCCGCGACCGGGTACGAGATCCATCACGGCCGGGTCCGGCGGACCGCCGAGCAGCCGTGGCTGTATGTCACCGGCTGGGCGGAGGCGGCGGACGGCGCCGATCCGGTGACCGGGGAGCGTATCCCGGAGGGGGCGGCGCGCGGAGCGGTCTGGGGAACCCATCTGCACGGGCTTCTGGAATCCGACGAATTCCGGCGGGGCTGGCTGACCGAGGTCGCCCGGTGCGCCGGGCGCTCCGGGTTCACGGTGGCTCCCGGGACCCGGGTGGGTGCGGTGCGGGCCGGGCAATTGGACCTGCTGGCCGATCTGGTCTCCGCGCATCTGGATGTCGCCGGGCTGGACCGGCTCCTCGCCGAGGGCGTCCCGGCCGGGCTGCCGAGTGTCGGTGCCACGCTGGAAGCGCTGTCGGGCGCGGGCTGATCGCCGCCGGCCTCGCGTCACGATCGCGGCGCTGTTGACCCACGCGACCCCACGGCAGGGGTGCGCGGTGTAGCGTCAACCGGCATGGAATCTCGGCGCATCGCGGTCGGTGACCGGGACTGGACGGTGCGGGTGGACGGGCCGGTGACCCAGCACAGCGTGCTGCTGCTCCCCGATTCCGGCGATCCACCGGACGTCTACGACCGGGTGTGTGCCCGGCTGCACAGTTCCGATCTGCGGACCATCGTGTTCGAAACGGCCGAGGGGCTCGATACCGCCGGGGTGTACGCGGCCCTCGACGAGCTCGGCGTGCCCTGGGCCAATGTCGCCGGCCGGGGCGCCGGCGCCAGCGTGGCGTGGGAGGTCTGCGCGAAGGGTTTCGGCCGCTTCGTGAGCCTGGTGGTCGCCGATCGCGGGCATCCGGCCGTACCCGACGAGGACGGGGCGGTGCTCGACGCCGCCTGTCCGGCGGTCGAACTGCCCACCACCGTGCTGGTGACCAAACGGCTGCCGCGTCCGGTGGCCGACAGTTCCGGCCGCCACGTGTACGGCGAGTTCCGGGTGGTGGGCATCGATGTCGACAATGTCGCCACCGAAGCCGATCAGCAGTTCGCGACCGAGATCGTGCTGCGGACCAGTATGTGGTGACTCAGGCCGGCCGGGCGGCCAGCCAGTCGAGCCAGTTGTCCAGTTCCCGGAAGGCCTCGGTGCGCGGGCCCGCGGCGGACAGGAACACATCGTGGCGGGCTCCGTCGATCGGGACGATATTGGTGCGGTCGCCCAGGCAACCGGCCCAGCGCTGGATCTGCGCGACGTCGAGGACCGCGTCCGCGACGTCCACCGCGGGCCCGTATTCGCGGGCGAACCTGGTGAGTTTGGACCGCAGCAGCAGCGCGGGCACGCCGATGTCCAGGCCGCGGTGCAGCCGCGCCTGGCCCAGCCGGATCGCGCGCAACCAGCCCGCACGTACGGGGAACCCGTACCGCGGCTTCCAGTCCAGGTCGTAGTCCCATTCCCCGGCCCCGCTGTGGTGCAGGCTGTCGCCGTAGGCACTGGATTTGCCCAGCGGTAGCGCCGACTTCGCCCGGAAACGACCGACCGTCTTGATGAGCTGGGTGCCCACCGTCCTCACATAGGCCGGGCCCTGGAGATCGAACCACGGGCTGTTCAGCACCAGCCCGCTGATACCCGCGGCCGCCGTGCCCCCGGCGCGCTGCCGCCGGTCCAGCCACAGCGAGGTCACCAGGCCGCCGGTCGAATGCGCCACCACCAGCACCTTCCCCGGTGTCTCGCCGGTGATCAGCCGGAGCGAATCGTCGAGTTCCCGGTCGTAGAGGGTCAGATCGCTGATGAAATGAGGCGTCTGGCCGGGCTGGAGTGACCGGCCGCACTTGCGCAGGTCCAGCGCGTAGAAACGGTGCCCGCGGGCGGTGAAGTGCTCGGCGACATGGCGCTGGAAGAAATAGTCGGTGAACCCGTGCACATACAGCACCGCGTCGGCCGTGGCAACGGCGTCGGCCGGGGGGAGATGCCGCACCAGGGTGGCGACGATATCGCCCTCGCCGTCGGGGTCGGGCCCCAGTTCCAGGGTGCGATATTCGTACTCGTCCCCGAGGACATCCGGCTGCCAGTCGGCGGCTCGGCCGAGGGCACTGATACCGGCCGCGGATTCGTTCGTCACGCCTCCAATCTAGGCGACCGATGAGTAGCAACGGCAGGCCCGAAGGTGACGCGGAGGAGGAATCTACGTCACAATCGCCGCCCGGGCTGCGGATTCCGCGCGTGTCGAGGTGCACAATTGGCAATAGTGAACGATGGGTAACCTACATTCGGCCGAGCCCGGAGGGCTCACCATCGCGACCCGTACACAACTGCACAACGCGCCCGTGCCCCAGCGGGCCGCATCCATGGATGTGCGCCCCGCGCATCAGGACAAGGAAGTCGAACACCCGTGCCGAACGCTGCCCAGACTGAAAAGACCGATGTAGTCCTCATCGGTGCCGGCATCATGAGCGCCACTCTCGGCGCGCTGCTGCGTCAGCTGCAGCCGGACTGGTCGATCTCGGTGTTCGAACGGCTGGACGCCGCTGCGGCCGAGAGCAGTGATCCGTGGAACAACGCCGGTACCGGTCATTCGGCGCTGTGTGAGCTCAATTACAGCCCGCAGAAGCCGGACGGTTCGGTCGATATCGGCAAGGCCGTCGATATCAACGAGCGGTTCCAGGTCTCCCGCCAGTTCTGGGCCTACGCGGTGGAGAACGGGATCCTCGGTGATCCCTCCCGCTTCATCAATCCCATCCCGCACGTGAGTTTCGTACACGGCGCCGCGGACGTGCAGTATCTGCGCAAGCGGTACGAGGCGCTCTCCCGGCATCCGTTGTTCGCCGGCATGGAGTACATCGACAGCCCGGACGAGTTCGCTCGCAGGCTCCCGCTGATGTCCCGGGGCCGCGATTTCTCCGATCCGATCGCTCTCAACTGGTCCGACGGCGGCACCGATATCGATTTCGGTTCGCTCACCAAGGAACTGCTCGCCTATATCGGCGCCAGCGGCGGGGAGATCGGTTTCGGTAACGAGGTTCGTAACCTGACCAAGCAGAAGGACGGTAGCTGGAAGGTCACGGTGCGCAACACCCGGACCGGACGCACCCGCACCCTGATCAGCAAATTCGTCTTCGTGGGCGCGGGCGGCGGGGCGCTGCCGCTGCTGCAGAAGGCGGGAATCAAGGAGATCCGCGGTTTCGCGGGCTTCCCGGTCTCGGGTCAGTTCCTGCGGTGTACCAACCCGGAGCTGATCGACGAGCACGCGGCCAAGGTTTACGGCAAGGCGGCGGTCGGTGCGCCGCCGATGTCGGTCCCGCATCTGGACACCCGGATCATCAAGGGCAAGCCGGGGCTGCTGTTCGGCCCCTACGCCGGATGGACCCCCAAGTTCCTCAAGGACGGCAGCAACGCCGACCTGTTCAAGTCGATCAAACCCGGCAACCTGGTACCGATGCTCGGTGTCGGCGTCACCGAGTTGAGCCTGGTCAAATACCTGGTCACCGAGCTGATGAAATCGCAATCCGGCCGGGTGTACACCATGGAGGAGTTCATCCCGCGCGCCGAGGGCCGGGACTGGGAACTCATCACGGCCGGGCAGCGGGTGCAGGTGATCCGCCGTAAGGGCGTCGGCGGTGTCCTCGAACTGGGTACCGCCGTCATCGCGGCGCAGGACGGTTCCATCGCCGGCCTGCTGGGCGCCTCGCCCGGCGCCTCCACCTGCGTCACCGCCATGCTGGACGTGCTGGAGCGCTGCTTCCCGGCCGAGTACCAGCAGTGGACGCCCAAACTGAAGGAAATGG
>NZ_JBEXLL010000082.1:0-28267 GCF_040609955.1 Nocardia sp. NPDC004568 | reverse complement strand
CTCGAAAGCGCCGCGCGAAGCGCAAGTCTCGAGGCCGAAACGGCGAGACCAAGGGGGCCTCAACCCCGCGCCGCCGCAGGCGGCGCAAATAAACACAGCACCTTCACGAGCGAGCCCGCGCCTTCCCACCTTCCCCCCTTCCCCGATGAGCCCACCCCCCATGGTTCGGCCCGTTGCGGCGTTCGGCCGACCGATCCACCGGTACGGAAGTAGGGACGCCGTCGACGGCCCTACTCCGGCTCCGGGTCTATGACGTCAGGGTCGACACCGAGGTAGGTGGCGATCTGCTGGACCAGGACTTCGCGCAGCAGCTCCACCAGGTCGTCCGGATCGCCGGCGCGGAGTTCGAGAGGTTTACGGAACAGCACCACCCGGGCGCGGATGGGGGTGCCGTGCCGGTCGACTCCGGCGGGAATGAGCCGGGACAGCGGGACCGGGCCGTCGGCGACGACCTCGTCCGGCCAGGTGACCGAATCCGGGTGCAGCGGGCGGATTTTGGGCACGTCGTCGACGGCGATATCGAGTTTGGTGAGCCGATCGTGCCAGCGGGTGTCCAAAGGTGCGAAAGCCTCCAGCACCAGCCGATCGAATTTCTGGCCCCGGGTACGCCAGGCCGGGACGGTCGGCGGCAGCATGGGTCCGCGGACACCGCGGCCGCGACGGCTGACCGACCGAGCGGTCGGGGGTCTGCGGTTGCGGGAGCGTGCCATGACCGCCAACGTTAGTCAGTGATCGCCGACCGCGACGGCCCGCCCCGGCCACGTGCTCCGGGGCGCACCGACGCGAGCGGTGTCGTCAGCCGATACCGCGCTTGAGGCGCCGGCGCTCCCGCTCCGACAGGCCGCCCCAGATTCCGAAGCGCTCATCGTGCGCGAGCGCGTATTCCAGGCATTCGTCGCGGACCTCGCATCCCATGCAGATGCGTTTGGCCTCGCGGGTGGAGCCACCCTTCTCCGGGAAGAAGGCCTCCGGGTCCGTCTCCGCGCAGAGTGCGCGTTCTTGCCACTGTTCTTCGATGGAGCCGAACATCTCGTCGAAACCGGTCACGATCAGGCTGAGCCGGGGAGTCGAATCACGCTCACTCCGATCGAGCCCGGACCAGCCGTTATCAGCAGCGACGCCTCGTGCTGCGCCTGCTGTGAAATCGGTTCGCGATACACCCACCGGAATGCCGGTCGGGGCCAGATCATCGGCCATCGCTCCGCCTCCTCACTGTGTGTTAGCGCAGAAGAATTCATTTCCGTCGATCAACGCGCATACCGACGGCCAAACTCCGCGACGTTGTCTCGCGGACTTCCCCGAACCTGCCATTCCAATTCGAACATCCGTTCGAGTTTCCGTACGCGCCTTGCACTTCCCGCGCGACCCGGAATGACATGTCTGTGATTAGACACGCCGCCTGTAGTGATGGTCAAGCCACCGTCACTATTCCGTTACTATCCCGCGCGGCATTCCGAGTCGATCTTGTGACCCGAATAGCAAATGAGCGGCAAATATAGCGGAAGGTGCACCATTTCCGGCGCGGCATAGTGTGTACAGATGTGACTTCACAACAAGCGGACAGCGCACCCGCCAATGGTCCCCGCATCGTCGTCCTGGTCGGCGGAGTCGGTGGCGCGCGGTTCCTGCTGGGCGTCCGGGAGCTACTGCCCGAGGCGGAGGTTTCCGCCATCGTCAATGTGGGCGACGATGTCTGGATGCACGGGCTGAGAATCTGTCCCGACCTCGATACCTGCATGTATACGCTCGGTGGCGGAATCGACCCGGAGCGCGGCTGGGGCCGGCTGGGGGAAACGTGGCACGCCAAGGAGGAGCTGGCGAAATATCATGCCCAGCCCGACTGGTTCGGACTGGGGGACCGGGATATCGCGACGCACCTGGTTCGGACCGAAATGCTACGCGCCGGGTATCCCCTCTCGGCGGTTACCGAAGCCCTCTGCAATCGATGGCGGCCCGGTGTGAAACTCGTCCCGGCAACCGACGATCGCTGTGAAACGCATGTCGTTATCAGCGACCCGGAGAGCCCTGGCGAACGCCGCGCGATCCATTTCCAGGAGTGGTGGGTTCGCCACCGCGCCGCCGTCGAAACCCACGGATTCGCCACAATCGGGGCAGATGACGCCAAACCGGCACCTAATGTGACCGAACTCATAGCCGATGCCGATGTTGTATTACTCGCCCCCTCGAACCCCGTCGTGAGCGTCGGGTCGATCCTCGCCGTGCCCGGAATTCGGGGCGCGCTGCGCACCACGAAGGCCCCGGTGATCGGAGTCTCGCCGGTGATCGACGGCAAACCGCTGCGCGGTATGGCCGATGAGTGCCTGTCGGTGATCGGTGTGGAGACGACGGCGGAGGCGGTCGGCCGCCACTACGGATCCCGTTCGGCCACAGGCATTCTCGACGGCTGGCTGATCCACACGACCGATACCGCCGAGGTGCCGGATGTGCAGGTACGCAGCGTTCCCCTTGTGATGACCGATCCGCCCACCACCGCCGAAATGGTGCGTGAGGCCCTCGATTTGGCAGGAGTAAAGCCGTGACCAGCGCAAACCCGTTGGCCGAGACAGTGGCCGGGGACCACGCCGCTGCGCAATTGCAGATTCTGCCGATCACCGGGTTACCGGAATTCCGCCCCGGTGACGATCTCGCCGAACATATCGCCGCCCGGGCGCCGTGGCTGACCGACGGTGATGTCCTCGTGGTCACCAGCAAGATCGTCGCCAAGGCCGAGGGGCGGATCGTGCCGGCCCCGACCGATCCGGAAGAGCGCGACGCCGCGCGGCGTCGGCTGGTCGAACAGGAAGCGGTGCGGGTGGTGGCGCGGCGCGGCCGGACCCTGATCACCGAGAACCGCCTCGGTATCGTGCAGGCCGCGTCCGGTGTGGACGGATCCAATGTGGAGCACGGCGAACTGGTGCTGTTGCCCGCCGACCCCGACGGTAGCGCGAAGGGATTGCGCGCGGCGCTGAGCACGCGGCTCGGCGTGGATATCGCGGTGGTCGTCACCGACACCATGGGCCGCGCCTGGCGTAACGGCCAGACCGACGTCGCGATCGGTTCGGCGGGACTGCCGGTGTTGCACGACTACGCGGGCGCCGTCGACGGGCAGGGCAACGAACTGCAGGTGACCCAGGTGGCGATCGCGGACGAACTGGCCGCCGCCGCCGATCTGGTCAAGGGCAAGCTCGGCGGGGTCCCGATCGCGGTGGTGCGTGGTCTGTCCGTGGCCGACAACGGTTCCCGGGCAGCGGACCTGGTGCGTCCGGGTACCGACGACCTGTTCTGGCTCGGCACCGCCGAGGCGATCGCGCGCGGACGCGGCGAGGCGGTATTGATGCGCCGCTCGGTCCGGAGCTTCGCCCCGGACCCCGTCGACCCCGAACAGATCCGTGCCGCGGTCGCGGTGGCGCTCACCGCCCCGGCGCCCCATCACACCCGCCCGGTGCGTTTCGTCTGGTTGCGCGACCGCGCCCGGCGGCAACGGTTGCTCGCGGCGATGGCGGACAAGTGGCGCGCCGATCTCGCAGCGGACGGCCTGGACCCCGAGCGGGTCGAGCGGCGGGTGAACCGTGGCCGCATCCTGTTGGACGCCCCCGAGGTGATCATCCCGTTCTGCGTTCCCGACGGCGCCCACGACTATCCGGACGCACGTCGCCGCGACGCCGAACGCACCATGTTCACCGTCGCGGTCGGGGCCGCCGTCCAGGGGCTGCTGGTCGCGCTGGCGACCGAGGGGCTGGGCAGCTGTTGGATCGGGTCGACAATCTTCGCTCCGGAGACGACCCGGGACGTGCTCGGCCTGGACGACGAGTGGATTCCGCTGGGGGCCGTCGCGGTCGGGCATCCCACCGAGGAGTTGAGCCCGCGTCCGCCGCGCGACCCGGCCGCGGGGCTGGTGGAACTGTGACCGCGGAATCGCTGCACGCGTCGGCGACCGAATTGCTGACCGACTGGCGGCCGGACTCCGGCGCCGACGCCTCGCTGCGGGAGGCGATACTGGCCTTTCTCGGCTCGGCGCCGCGCGGTTGCCTGCGTGAGCACCGACCCGGGCACATCACCGCCTCGGCCGTGGTGTTCTCCGACGACGGCCGTGAGGTACTGCTGACCCTGCATCCGCGGGTCGGGCGCTGGATTCAGCTCGGCGGGCACTGTGAGCCCGGTGACGACACCGTGGCCGACGCCGCGCTGCGCGAGGCCACCGAGGAATCGGGAATCCCCGGGCTACGGCCGGAGCCGGGACTCTACGGCGTCCAGGCGCATCCGATCACCTGTTCGCTCGGCGCCCCGACCCGGCATCTGGACCTGTTGTTCCGGATCACCGCACCCGCCGGAGCGGTCCCGGTGCGCAGCGCGGAGTCCGCCGATCTGCGGTGGTGGCCCGTCGACGGGCTACCCGCCGATGCCGATGTACTGATCCGCTGAGGTCACCGCTGCTCGGCGGGTCACGGTCGAGCAGCGGTTTCGCTCGCACACGGCCTCGGGAACCGCCTGGTACATAACGTATCCGCGACCCCGAATCCGTTCTTTACCGAAGTCATAAACGTCTCCGCTTCGGGCCTTCTTCGCGTTTACCGTCAGGAGTGAGTGTGGTGCGCACCCGAGGTGCGCCCGGCGTGAGGAAGTCAGACAAGCAGGCCGAGCCCTATCAGAAGTGAGACGGAGATGTCTGCCGAGCCCTACGAATCCACTCCGCCCGAATCCTGGCGCGACCCCAAACGGTATCTGTGGCTGTGGGGCCTGTTGGCGCCCACCGGGCTGTTCGTCATCGGAATCCCGTCGGTCTGGGCCCTGGCCGCCGTGGGTTGTCCCGGCCTGATCCATCTCGTGTTCTGGCTCGGGCCCATCCTGCTCTATCTGGTCATCCCGATAGCCGACCGATTGGTCGGTACGGACGGATCCAACCCACCCGATGCGATCGTGGAGGCCCTCGAGCAGGACAAGTACTACCGCTACCTCACCTACCTGTATCTGCCGTGCCAGTACGCGACCCTGCTCGCGGGTGCCTACCTGATCACCGCCGACGGTCCGCGGCTGCCGGTGGAGGGCGGACTGCAGCTGATCGACAAGATCGGCCTGGCCGTTACGATGGGGGTGATCGGCGGCATCGGGATCAATACCGCGCACGAACTCGGGCACAAGAAAGTGGGCCTGGAGCGGCGTCTGTCCAGGATCGCGCTCGCGCAGAGCGCATACGGTCATTTCTACATAGAACACAATCGCGGCCATCACGTGCGGGTCGCGACCCCCGAGGATCCGGCCAGCGCCCGGTTCGGTGAGAGCTTCTGGGCGTTCTTTCCGCGGTCGGTCCGTGGCGGGGTGCGTTCGGCGTGGTCGCTGGAACGCACCCGGTTGCAGCGGCTCGGGTTCGGGCCGTGGAATCGGCGTAACGACGTACTGACCGCGTGGCTGCTGACCGTGGTGTTGTTCACCGCGCTCGTGGTCGTGTTCGGGCTCGAACTGCTGCCGTATCTGCTGCTGCAGGCAGTGGTGGGATTCGGCTTGCTGGAGGCGGTGAACTACACGGAGCACTACGGTCTGGCGCGGCAGCGTACGGCTTCCGGGCGCTACGAACGCCCCACCCCCGCGCACAGCTGGAACAGCGATTTCCTGGTGACGAATATCTTCCTGTACCACCTGCAGCGGCACAGCGATCATCACGCGTTCCCGACGCGGCGATACCAGGCGCTGCGCACCTGGCAGCAGGCACCGGCGCTGCCCGCCGGCTACGCGGGGATGATCACCCTCGCCTATGTGCCGCCGCTGTGGCGGCGGGTGATGGACAAACGGGTGCTCGCGCACTACGGCGGCGATATCACCCGCGTGAACATTCATCCGCCCGTCCGGGACCGGGTGCTCGCGCGGTACGGTGCGGCCGCGATGGAGGCCCCGGAATGAGCGAATATCGCTGCCCGGTGTGCGACTACGTCTACGATGAGCGCTCGGGTGCCCCGCGCGAGGGTTTCCCGCCGGGTACGCCCTGGTCGGAGGTGCCCGACGACTGGTGCTGCCCGGACTGCGCGGTCCGGGAGAAGATCGATTTCGAGCCGTTGCCCGCCCGGCCCGGAGGCCGGCGGTAGCCCGATCGACCGAAAGGCCGGTGAGCTCCATGACCGATTACAGGCTGTATCAGTGCGCCCAGTGCGGATTCGAATACGACGAGGCTCTGGGGTGGCCGGAGGACGGGATCGCGGCCGGTACCCGGTGGGACGATATTCCCGAGGATTGGACGTGCCCGGATTGCGGCGCCGCCAAGTCGGATTTCTTCATGATCGAAATCGAGCGAACTTGAAACTTTTGACTCACACGGTGATTTCGTGCAAGTGTCGCTGATATGCCGAGCACCGGAGCCCGGAACGTCACCCAGGGATCTGCCCGCGAGCTGCTGCGCACCACTGTTCTCGACGCGATGCGAGACCTGCTGGTGCAGCGTGACTGGTCCAAGATCACGCTGAGCGATGTGGCGGCCGGCGCCGGGGTGAGCCGGCAGACCCTCTACAACGAATTCGGCTCGCGCGGTGGGCTCGCCGAGGCCTACGCGCTCCGGCTCGCCGACCACCTCGTCGATCACGTGGAAACGGCGCTGGCCGCCAATGTGGGAGATGCCCAGGCATCGATCCGGGAGGGTCTGGCGAGCTACTTCCACGATTCGGCACAGGACCCGCTCGTGCAGTCGCTGCTGCTGGGTGAGGTGAAGCTCGATCTGCTCCGGCTCATCACCCTCGACGCCGGGACGCTCATCGGCCATGCCACCGAGCGGCTGTCGACGGTGATGCAGCGCAGCTGGATCGCACTGACACAGGCTCAGGCCGCGACCTTCGCCCACGCGCTGGTGCGCCTGGCGATCAGCTACATCCCGACCCCGCCGCCGCCCGGTCACGACGCGCCGGCCGAGCTCGGCCGGGTTTTCAGCCCTTACGTCGCCGCAGTGCTCGCCGAACGTGGTTTGCGGTGAATTCGCTCCGCGCGCGGAACTGGTGTCTGTATGCGCGACCATGTGGTATCCGCTTGATAGCGGAGATTTCGCGGACCACGAAGGTGTGGGCTGACCGGGCCCCCGGTACGGTACCTGCGTGTAACGGTGCCCACGTTCATAGCGAACAAGGACGCATCAGTGACGCAGGTTCTGTCAATATGTAGGCCGCTGTCGGTACGGTTCTCAATAGCGGGGAAAAAGTGCAATTGGTCGGTAAGTCGGCTGGGTCGGCCGATCCCAAACGCCATCTGTGGGTTCTCGGACTGATCGCACCGGGCTGTGCGTTGTTACCGTCACAGCTGGTGCTGCACACCGACCTCGAGGTGTTCTGGTGGCTCGGGCCGATCGTGGTCCTGGTGATCATTCCGCTGCTCGATGTGCTCGTCGGTGACGACGGCACCAATCCGCGCGACGAGGATTACGAAACTCTGTCCAACGATCGCTTCTATCGCTGGTGCACCTATCTCTTCCTGCCCATCCAGCTGATCGGGCTCATCGTGGCCGGCCACCTGTGGGCCGGTTCCGACCTGAGCGTCGTCGACAAGATCGGCCTCGCCACCACCTTGGGACTCGTCTCCGGGATCGGTATCAATGCCGCGCACGAACTGGGGCACCGGGTGGAGCGCCTGGAACGCTGGCTGGCCAAGATCGCGCTGGCGCAATCCGGGTACGGACATTTCTTCGTCGAGCACAACCGCGGCCATCATGCCCGGGTCGCGACCCCCGAGGATCCGGCCAGTGCCCGGCTCGGCGAGAGCCTGTGGACCTTTCTGCCGCGCAGTGTGCTCGGCGGCTTCCGCTCCGCGATCGCTCTCGAGCGAGAACGGTTGCAGCGGGCCGGGCGTGGCTGGTGGAGCCCGCACAACCACATCCTGCAGGCCTGGTCCATGACCGTGGCGCTCTTCGGGACCCTGATGCTCGTCTCCGGCTGGCAGATCCTGCCGTACCTGCTGTTGCAGGCGGCGCTCGGCGCCGGGCTGCTGGAAACGGTGAACTACATCGAGCACTACGGGCTGCTCCGGGAACGCCGGCCGGGCGGCCGCTATCGCCGGTGTACCCCGCGGGACAGTTGGAACAGCGACCGGCTGGTCACCAATATCTTCCTTTTCCATCTCCAGCGGCAC
Source organism: Nocardia sp. NPDC004568 (assembly GCF_040609955.1). Lineage (NCBI taxonomy): Bacteria > Bacillati > Actinomycetota > Actinomycetes > Mycobacteriales > Nocardiaceae > Nocardia > Nocardia sp. NPDC004568. The sequence continues at coordinate 20,170 of NZ_JBEXLL010000082.1, read as the reverse complement.
AGCGACCATCACGCCAACCCCGGGCGCCGGTACCAGACCCTGCGCAGTTCGGACGAGGCCCCGCAACTGCCCGCCGGCTACGCGGCGATGGTGGTACTGGCCGTCGTTCCGCCGCTGTGGCGGTGGGTGATGGACAAACGGGTCCTCGCCCACTACGACGGCGATATCACCCGGGCCAACCTCTCGCCCGGTAGGCGCCGCCGCCTGCCGGCGCCGGCCCAGGGAACCGTCGCGGCCTGATCACCGGACCCATCCGCAGCGTTACCGATCGGCTATCGCGCCGACCGGCACACCTGCGCCGCAGTGCGTGCCAACCGGCTAGCCTTGCGATCGAGACCGATACCGAGAGAAGGCTGATCCACGCTGATGACGACCTCCGAACTGCCTCGAACCTCGCTGAGCACCGATACCCGCAACGGTGTCGAATACAAGGTCGCGGACCTGGCGCTGGCCGATTTCGGCCGCAAGGAGATCCGGCTGGCCGAGCACGAGATGCCCGGATTGATGGCCCTGCGCCGCGAATACGCCGATGTCGCCCCGTTGAAGGGCGCCCGGATCTCCGGTTCGCTGCATATGACGGTGCAGACGGCTGTGCTGATCGAGACCCTCACCGCGCTGGGCGCGCAGGTGCGGTGGGCCTCCTGCAATATCTTCTCCACCCAGGACCACGCGGCCGCGGCCGTGGTGGTGGGCCCGCACGGCACGGTCGACGCGCCGCAGGGCACTCCTGTTTTCGCCTGGAAGGGCGAGACGCTGGAGGAGTACTGGTGGGCTGCCGAGCAGATGCTCACCTGGCCCGGTGAACCGGCCAATATGATCCTCGACGACGGCGGCGACGCCACCATGCTCGTCCTGCGCGGGGCCCAGTTCGAGAAGGCGGGGGTGGTTCCGCCGGCCGACGAGGAGCATTCCGCCGAGTACACCGTGTTCCTGAACCTGCTGCGTGAGCGGTTCGAGAGCGATAAAGGCAAGTGGAGCGCGATCGCCGAGAGCGTCAAGGGCGTCACCGAGGAGACCACCACCGGCGTCCTGCGGCTCTACCAGTTCGCCGCCGCCGGTGAGCTGTCCTTCCCGGCGATCAACGTCAACGACTCGGTCACCAAGTCGAAGTTCGACAACAAGTACGGCACGCGGCATTCGCTCATCGACGGCATCAACCGGGGCACCGATGTCCTCATCGGCGGCAAGAAGGTGCTGATCTGCGGTTACGGCGATGTGGGCAAGGGTTGCGCGGAATCGCTGGCCGGTCAGGGTGCCCGCGTCCAGGTCACCGAGATCGACCCGATCAACGCGTTGCAGGCGCTGATGGACGGCTACGACGTGGTGACCGTGGAACAGGCGATCGCCGACGCCGATATCGTCGTCACCTCCACCGGCAACAAGGACATCATCACCCTCGAGCATATGAAGGCGATGAAGGACCAGGCCATTCTCGGCAATATCGGCCATTTCGACAACGAAATCGATATGGCGGGCCTGGAACGTTCCGGCGCGACGAAGTTGAATATCAAACCTCAGGTCGACCTGTGGACGTTCGGCGATTCCGGTAAGTCCATCATCGTGCTGTCGGAGGGACGTCTGCTCAACCTCGGCAACGCCACCGGCCACCCCTCGTTCGTGATGAGCAACAGCTTCTCCAACCAGGTGATCGCGCAGATCGAACTGTGGACCAAGCCGGAGGAGTACGACAACGAGGTCTACCGCCTGCCCAAGGTGCTCGACGAGAAGGTCGCCCGGATCCACGTGGAGGCGCTCGGCGGCACCCTGACCAAGCTCACCAAGGACCAGGCCGAGTACATCAACGTCGATGTCGAGGGCCCGTTCAAGCCGGAGCACTACCGGTACTGATACCGGTGGTTCGCGGTCGGGCCGCCGATACCGTGAGGTGTCGGCGGCCTCCGGTCGTCGCCGTCGGTCCGGGTCCGTGGAACTCCGGCCGATCACGCTTTGGCGTGCCGCGCACCTTTCCCTGCGTTGGCCTCGGATCACGTTGGGCCAGTGGAGAACTGGCTCGACGCGCTATGTCGAGGGGTGGGTATGAAATCTGTTTTCCGCATGGGGAGTCTCATCGCTGCGGTGGGTATCGGCTGGGTCGTAATGGCCGCGCCGGCGCAGGCCGACGAACCTTGGGTGAAGGACGCGGTATGCGGCCACGGCTATGAGTACGGCAAGGTCGTCGACCTCCACGGTCAGAAGTGGAAGATCGTCGTTGTGACCGGTAACGGCCAGGCGTACCCCCTGGAGGACGACTACGGCCGTACACGGCGGGTCGCTTGCGCATAACCGCGTAGATCCGGCCGTCGCAGGCGAGCGCGGTTCCGGTCCGCCTGTCCGGCCACCGCGGGAGTGGAGGGCTCGCCGCGGATGGATGCGCGGTGTGTGATCTTCGTTCCGCCCAGGTGGTGCAGCCGCGGAGAACCGGCGCGAGGATTTCGCGTACGACCGGGGTATCCTGCCTGGATATGGGAGTGCTGATAGCCATCGAGGGTCTCGACGGCGCGGGTAAGCGGACGCTGATCGCCGGGCTGGCGGCCGCGCTCGACAGTCGCGGGCTCCGGGTCGCGACCCTCGCCTTCCCGCGCTACGGCCGGTCGGTGCACGCGGACCTGGCCGCCGAGGCATTGCGCGGCGCCCACGGCGATCTGGCGGTGTCGGTGAATGCCATGGCCGTCCTGTTCGCGCTCGACCGCGCCGGTGCCGCCGACGAACTGGCGAAATTGCTCGTCGACAACGATATCGTCGTGCTGGACCGATACGTGGCCTCCAACGCCGCCTACAACGCGGCCCGGCTGGGCCGGTCCGCCGACGGAGAAATCGTGCGGTGGGTGGGTGAATTGGAATTCGGCCGGTTCGAACTCCCGGTACCGCGGGTGCAGTTGCTGCTCGATGTTCCGGTCGAGGTCGCGGCCTCACGCGCGCGCCGCCGCGGTGAGCTCGATGCGGCGCGCGACCTGGACGCCTACGAACGCGACCGCGGATTACAGGAACGTACCGCCGAGGTGTACCGTGATCTTGCTCGGCGGGATTGGTATGGAACCTGGTGGGTTTTCCGATCCACCGAAGAAGACGGTTCCGGCCGGCTCGCCGGGGAAATGAACTCATTGGCCGCGCGGCTCGCCGCATTGGTCGCGAATTAGTGTTGGATATCCGGCGGGAACGCGCCACTGTGTGGCGTGGCGGCCCGTTACGAGCGCGGGAGATGACAACATAGTAACTATGAAGCCGAAGATTCTGGTCGTCGACGACGATATGGCGCTCGCGGAGATGCTCACCATCGTCCTGCGGGGCGAGGGGTTCGATCCGCACGTGGTCGGCGACGGCACCCAGGCCCTGTCGGCAGTTCGTGAGATCCGGCCCGATCTGGTGCTGCTCGATCTCATGCTGCCGGGGATGAACGGCATCGATGTGTGCCGGGTGCTGCGCGCCGACTCGGGTGTGCCGATCGTGATGCTCACCGCCAAGACGGACACCGTCGATGTGGTGCTCGGCCTCGAATCCGGCGCCGACGACTACATCGTCAAACCATTCAAGCCGAAGGAACTGGTGGCCCGGGTGCGGGCCCGGCTGCGCCGCACCGAGGAAGAACCGGCCGAGCTGCTGAACATCGCCGATATCGTGATCGATGTCCCGGCACACAAGGTCACCCGCGAGGGCGGCCAGATCTCGCTCACGCCGCTGGAATTCGACCTGCTGGTAGCGCTGGCCCGCAAACCCCGCCAGGTGTTCACCCGCGAGGTGCTGCTGGAGCAGGTCTGGGGTTACCGGCACGCCGCCGACACCCGCCTGGTGAACGTCCATGTGCAGCGACTACGAGCGAAGGTCGAAAAAGATCCGGAGAATCCCGAGATCGTGCTGACCGTCCGCGGTGTGGGGTATAAGGCCGGTCCGCCGTGATCCGGCTCGAGGTCCCGGGTCCGGAGGCGCTACCTTGCGTGACCACGTAGGGTCGGACTCCGGTCGAAAAGTCGGACAGAACGGGCGTCTCGCCGACGTGCGGGAGGCCTTGGCACCGGTCAACGAATGGTTCCAGCACGTCGGTAGATCACTGGGACTGCTGTGGCGGCGATCGCTGCAGTTGCGCGTCATCGTCTCGACGCTCACGCTGTCGCTGATCGTCATCACCGTGCTGGGTGTTGTGCTGACCAGCCAGATCACCGACCGGCTGCTCGATGCGAAGATCAATGCCGGGGTCGAGGAGATGGACCGCGTCCGCAACGCGGTCGAAACCCAGCTGACCGGGGTGCACGACATCACCAGCCAGCAACAGCGGCTGACCGATGCCCGGGATTCGCTGTCCAACCGGCGTGATTCGAACCGGACCGGTGGCGCGGCGGGCAGTTTCGATTCGGCACTGAGCATGATCGGCGGGACCCCGCAGCAGGTGATCACCGCCGGGCCCATCAAGGAGGTGCCCGACGCGCTGCGCCGGTTCGTCCAGCGCAACCAGGTCAGCTACCAGTTCGCGACGGTCGCGGACCCGGACGGCTACCACGGCCGTGCGCTCATCATCGGCAGCCCCAGCGCCGAGGTGCCCACGCTGGAGATCTACTTGATCTTCCCGCTGGGCAACGAGGAACGCAGCCTGGCGCTGATGCGCGGCACCATGCTGGTCGGCGGGGTGGTGCTGCTGATCCTGCTGGCCGCCATCACCGCACTGGTGACCCGGCAGGTGGTGCTGCCCATCCGGTCGGCCGCCCGGATCGCGGGCCGATTCGCCGACGGCCGGCTCAAGGAACGCATGCTGGTGCGCGGCGACGACGATATCGCCCGGCTGGCGAAGGCCTTCAACGAAATGGCGGAGAGCCTGTCGAACCAGATCAACCAGTTGGAGGAGTTCGGCAATCTGCAACGGCGCTTCACCTCCGATGTGAGCCACGAGTTGCGTACACCGTTGACCACGGTGCGGATGGCCGCCGATCTCATCCACGGCAGCAGCGACGACCTCGATCCCGCGCTGGCGCGCAGCGCCGAACTGCTGGTCACCGAACTGGACCGGTTCGAGGGCCTGCTCAACGATCTGCTGGAGATCTCGCGGCACGACGCCGGTGTCGCCGAACTCCAGGTGGAATCGCTGGATGTGCGGATGTGCGTCCGCGCGGCCATCTCCACAGTGCGGCATCTGGCCCGCGACGCCGGGATCGAGGTGGTGATCGATCTGCCCGAGGAGCCGGTCGTCGCCGAGGTCGATCCGCGCCGGGTCGAGCGTGTACTGCGCAATCTGCTCGCCAATGCGATCGACCACAGTGAGGGCAAACCCGTCCTGATCCGGATGCGTGGTGACACCGAAGCCAATGCCCTCGCCGTGGTGGTGCGGGACCAGGGCGTCGGGCTGCGGCCGGGGGAGGAGAAACTGGTGTTCAGCAGGTTCTGGCGGTCCGACCCTTCGCGGATGCGCCGATCCGGTGGGACCGGTCTCGGTTTGTCGATCAGCGTCGAGGACGCCAACCTGCACGACGGCAAACTCGAGGCGTGGGGCAGGCCCGGGGTCGGTGCGAGTTTCCGGCTGACCTTGCCGCTGATCCGTGGCCAGAAGCTGGGCAAGAGCCCGCTGCCGCTGGAACCCGGTATGCGCCGGGCGCCGCGGCGGCCGCACGCCGAGAATGAGCGGGCGGGCGGCGAGCGGGTGGAACTCGGCCCGCCGGTCACCGACACCGAACCGTGGGCTCCCCTGCCCACGGAGCCCGCCGAACCGCAGACGAGCAGCGCGGAACCGGAAGCCCCGGCGCCGGGAGCGCGGGTGGCCGGGGCCACCGACGCCGGTCCGGACTCGGGACCGTCCGCCCAGGCACCGGGATCGGAACCGGGCGGCACCGCGGACCCGGAGCCGTCCGCCGACGGCTCGATGGCCACCGACCGCGGGGACGAGAAGTGATGAGCGCGCGCAGGCGGTGGTTCCGCCGATTGATGGTGGCGGCGGCGGTGACGGGTCTGGCCGCCACGGGCGGTTGCGCGAATCTGCCCGACTCCTCGCAGCCCCAGGCTCTCGGGACGATCAATCAGGAACCCAGTGCCGAGGGGCCGCCGGCGCCCACCAAGGACCGGGACCCGGATCTGTTGCTGCGCGATTTCCTGCAGGCCACCGCGGATCCTGCCGATGGTCATCTCGCCGCCCGGCAGTACATGACCCCCGCGGCCTCGACCCAGTGGAACGACGGCGACTCGACCGTGATCGTGGAGCGCGCGGACACCCTGCGCGAATCGCGTAACGAGAACGAGGCGACCTACGTGCTGCGTGCCCGTAAGGTCGGCGAGCTCTCCGCGGACGGGTCCTACCACGCGGTCGACGGAACCATCGAGAACAAGATCGAGATGACCCGGGTCGACGGTCAATGGCGGATCGACGAACTACCCGACGGCGTGGTGATGGAGTACAGCGCCTTCACCCAGTCCTACCGGCGGCATGCCCTGTACTTCGTCACCGCCGACGGTCAGCATGTGGCGCCGGATCTGCGCTGGGTCGCGGGACGCCCGGACGAACTCGCGCAGAAACTGGTGACCATGCTGATCGCGGGACCCCAGTCGTATATCGCTCCGGTCGTCCGCAATTACCTGGCGCCGCCCGTCGCGGTGCGCGGGGCCGTCACCAAGGCCAACGGCGATCCGGTCGGCGTCGGCGTGGGCCTGGGCGGGGTGCGGATCGACTTCACCGGGATAGGCGAACCGAGCCCGCGCGACCGGGAACTGTTCGCGGCCCAGGTGGTCCTCACCCTCGCGGGTGCCGACGTTCTCGGCCCCTACATGCTGCTCGACGACGGCCGGCCGTTGGATGAGCGGTTCGCGGGGAACGGCTGGTCGGTGGACGACCTGGGACCGCTCGCCGATTCCGTGCAACCCGACGCGCTGATCGGGCTGCACGCGCTGCGCGAGGGCAAGCTGGTCGAGGTCGAGGAGAACCGCGCCCCGGCCCCCGCTCCGGGCTACTTCGGCGAGGTCCAGAACCTGCAGTCGGTGGGTCTGTCGCCGGACGGGAAACTGGTGGCCGCCGTCGCCGACGCGGGCCGTCAGCCACCGCAGCCGCAACGCACGCTGATGGTGGGCAGCTACGGGGGCAACGCGTTCCCGGTCGCGGAGGGCGGGACCATCACCCGCCCGTCCTGGACCGCCGACGGCAGCGCGGCCTGGGCGGTCATCGACGGAAATCGGGTGATCCGGGCGGTCACCAACCGGGATACCGGCACTGTCTCGGTCCAGGAGGTGGACACCGCCCAGCTCTTCGCCCCGGACTCCGGTCCGACCTTCGAACTGCCGATCACCGAACTGCGGATCTCACGCAACGGGGTCAGCGCGGCGCTGATCGCCGACGGCAAGGTGTACGTCGCCATGGTGCTGCGCCGACCGGACGGCACTTTCGCCCTCACCTCACCGCGGCAGATCGCCATGGAACTGAGTACCGACGCGACCTCGGTCGACTGGTTCAGCGACGATACGGTCGTCCTGGCCACCGCGGGCAATGTGGATCCGGTACGGACGGTCAAGATCGACGGCTCCGGAATGGCGTCGCTGGGCGGCCGCAATCTCACTCCGCCGGTCCGCGAGGTCACCGCCTCCGTCGAACGCCAGTACGTCGCCGATTCCCGCGCGGTACTGGAGTTCACCCGCACACCGGAAGGTGGCGACCCCTACTGGCGTGAGGTCCCCGGGCTCGGCGCGGACGCCGTACCGGTGCTCCCCGGCTGATCCGGGTCGCCGTGTCGGTGCCCACCGGCACACTCCGCTCATGCGGACACTCCTGGATCTGGTCATACCGTCGGAATGCGGCGGCTGCCGCCGGCCCGGGACATCGTGGTGTGCCGAGTGCGCGCGCAGCGTCGCCGGCCCGCCCATCCGGGTGTATCCCCGCGCGGATCCGGGGGTGCCGTGCTGGGCGCTGAGCCGTTACCGCGGCCCGGCGCGGCAGGCCGTACTCGCGGCCAAGGAACGCGGCCGGCGCGATCTCGCCGGGCCGCTGGGACACGCCCTCGCCGCGGGGCTGGCCGAGTTGCGGGCCCCGGACCGGCCCCTGATACTTGTACCCTCGCCGAGCCGGCGAGCCGCGGCGCGGCGGCGTGGTGGTGACCCGGTACTGCGATGCGCGCGGATCGCGGCGTGGTCGCTGGGCAGTTGCCAGGTTCTGCCGTGTCTGCGAGTCTGGTGGGGAGTCCGCGATTCGGCCGGTCTGTCGGCGCGTGAGCGCGACCGTAATCTACGGGGTCGGGTGAGCGCCGGGCCGCTGCCGTACTGTGCGGCGAACGCGCAGGTCGTCCTGGTCGACGACGTTTTGACGACAGGCGCCACGGTCTCCGCGTGTGCACGCGCCCTCGTTGCCGCTGGAACACGCCTGGATGGCGTATTCGTGACGTGCGCTGGGTGAATCCGGGAAATTTGCGTGAACAGTGGCGAACCTCTGATCCGCGTACTAGCGTCGCGTGCACACACCCGATCCGGGAGTTTGGAGGTGGGCCTCGTACATCACGTGCCGGCCGACTGGATCCGACATGGCCGGCACCGTTTCATCCCGCCGCATGCGACGACAAGTGTGCGGCCGAATCCGGGAGGTACGCGTGACGACTACTTCACGACCTTCAGTGCAGGACACAGCTCAGACGACGCAGCTGGACGACCAGCTCGACCGACCGCGGGACACCCGGGCGGATATCGTCGTCAAAGGCCGCAACGTCGAGGTTCCCGACCATTTCCGAATCTATGTGTCGGAGAAGCTGTCCCGGCTGGAACGCTTCGATCCATCGATCTTCCTCTTCGACGTGGAACTCTTCCACGAGCGCAACCGTCGTCAACGCAAGGCCTGCCAGCGGGTGGAGATCACCGCGCGGGGCAAGGGTCCGATCGTCCGCGCCGAGGCCTGCGCGGACAGTTTCTACGCCGCATTCGAGGCCGTGACCGCCAAATTGGAGAGCCGGCTGCGCCGCACCAAGGACCGTCGCCGCGTCCACTACGGGGAGAAGACCCCGGTGTCGGTCCACGACGCCACCGCCGACCTGGCCGATGAGCCGCTGCTCGGCGACCTCTCCGGAATTCCGCACGACCATTCCCCGCACACCCGGAAGCGGTCCGATTTCGCGGCCGACTACCCCGAATACGAGGGGCCCGGGCATATCGTGCGCACCAAGGTGCACTCCGCGATACCGATGACAGTCGATGACGCCCTCTACCAGATGGAGTTGGTGGGCCACGATTTCTTCCTGTTCCAGGACAAGGAAACCGACCGGCCGTCGGTGGTCTATCGCCGTCATGCCTTCGACTACGGCCTCATAAGGCTCGCCTAGCCGACACTGCAGCCGACCGGTCCGCACGATGGGCCGGTCGGCTTTATCGTTCCCCGTTCGCGGGGGTGTACCGCTCTCGATGTACGGCGGCACTCAGTGGTCGCCGGTCGCGCCAGCCCAAACGCTCCAGATCGGGGACAGTCTGGAATTCGGCGACCGGCCCGATACAGAGCCAGGCCACCGGCCGGACTCCCGCGGGCAGGCCGATCAGTTCGGCGAGGAACGGTTCGTCGTAGAAGGACACCCAGCCGACCCCGATCTGTTCGGCGGTGGCGGCCAGCCAGAGATTCTGGATCGCGAGAATCGTCGAATACACGCCGGTTTCGGGCACTGTCGCCCGGCCCAGCACCTGCGGCCCGCCCCGCGCATCGTCGTGGACCACCACGATGCCGGTGCCGCTCTCGGTGATTCCCTCGATCTTGATCGGCGCGAAGGTCCGGGCCCGTTCGGCGGGCAGCGATCGCGCGAAATCCAGCCGCCGCTCGGCCACGTGCGCCGCGAACGTCCGCAGCGTCGCCGGATCGCGAACGACAACGAAATCCCAGGGCTGCGAATTACCGACACTCGGCGCGTGGTGCGCCGCCCCGAGAATCCGCCACAGCGTGGGGTCGTCGATGGGCTCGCCGGTGAACTCCGCCCGCACATCCCGGCGGGTCCGGATGGCCTCGTACACGCTCATCTCCGCTGCACACACGAGGCCATTGTTCTTGCCCGGCTCCCGATCGAGCGGGCCGGGGGCTGTGTTCATCTGCGACGTCTGCGGCGCCGCGGGGTCGAGGCCTCCTCGGTCCCGCCGTTCAGGCCACCGGACTCGCGCTTCGCGCGTGCGATGTGCGATGTGCGGTGGGCCGTCCATGGAGTGCGACCGTTGAGCACCTTCGGTCGTTGAGCACCTTCGGTCAAGGGGCGGGACGGGGCTCGACCCTGGGTGGGCCTCGCTGAACTCGGCGCCGACCGGGGGGCTCGCTGGAGCCGTGGGGGCGTGGCCCGGTCGGAGGTGGGTGGGGCGGGCACGTGGGGTGGAAGCTCGGGCCCGTGAGCCTGCCGTTCGGGCTTCGAGACCCGCGGCTTCGCACGTGTGCTGCGCGGTGGGCCGCCAAGAGGGTATGGACTATCGAGCGCCTTCGACCACGGGAGGGGACGGCCTCGACCTTTCGTGGGCCTCTCTGAGCTCGGCGCCGAGTAGGTGCGGTTGTCCGCGGTGAGCGGAACCCGCTGGAGCCGTGGGAGCGCTGCCCGGTCGGATGCGGGTGGGCCGGGTGCGGCGGGATCGTAGGGTCGGAGCTCGTTTCTGCGATCCCGCCGCCGGTGACTCAGCCCGCCAGTGCGACCGAGCGGCGGCGGAGCCTGCGGCGGCCTTCGGCGATCGCCGTACGCAGACCCCGGCGCTTTCCGGTGACCGGATCGAACGTGGAAACCGCCTGGCCGTTGAATTTCCGCTCCGAGGCCGTTTCGGGGGCGTCGTCGGCGGTGTGGCGGAGATATTTGTTGGGCAGCGACAGTTTCATGATGGTGCGCCAGGCCTTGAAGTACTGGACCGGCAGCGAGCCGGTGGTGTACGGCAGATCGTATTTGTCGCACAACTCGCGCACGCGGACCGCGACCTCGGCGTAGCGGTTGCTGGGCAGATCGGGGAAGAGGTGGTGCTCGATCTGGTGGCTGAGGTTGCCGGTCATGAAGTGCATGAGCTTGCCGCCGGAGATATTGGCGCTGCCGAGCATCTGCCGCAGGTACCACTGGGCCTGGGATTCGTTGTCGATATCGGCTTTGGTGAATTTCTCGGCGCCGTCGGGGAAGTGGCCGCAGAAGATGACCGCGTTGGACCAGACGTTACGGATCACGTTCGCCGTGAGATTGGCGGTGAGGGTGTGGAAGAACGAGGGACCGGTCAGCAGCGGGTAGACGACATAGTCCTTCACCGCCTGCTTCTTGACCTTGGCCACGACCTCCTCGACCTTACGGTCGAATTCAGCCCGTTCCGGGCTTCCCGGCTTGAATTTACCGGCGGCCAGTTTCCCGAGTTCGAGGTGCTGGATCGCGACGCCGTATTCGAACAGCGACTGCAGCACCAGGTTGTAGACCGGGTTGCCGATGTTGAACGGCTTCCAGCGCTGATCGCGCGTGACCCGGAGCAGACCGTAGCCGATATCGTCGTCCATTCCCAGGACGTTGGTGTACTTGTGGTGCAGGTAGTTGTGGGTGTGCTTCCAGTGTTTGGACGGGCCCGCGTTGTCCCATTCCCAGTGGGTGGAGTGGATCTCCGGATCGTTCATCCAGTCCCACTGACCGTGCATCACATTGTGCCCGATCTCCATGTTCTCGATGATCTTGGCGGTGCCCAGCAATGCCACGCCCGCCAGCCAGGCCGGGGGCAGGAAACCGGCGAACAGAACCGTCCGGCCGCTGATCTCGAGCGCCCGCTGGAGCCTGATGACATTGCGAATGTATCGGGCATCGCGCTCGCCTCGCGTCGATTCGATGTCCCGGCGAATCGCGTCGAACTCCGCCCCGAGAGCCTCCACGTCCGCCTCGGTGAGATGCGCGTATTCCTTGACATCCGAGATAGCCATGGCGGCTACCCTACCGTAAGTTACGACACCGTAGGTTTGGAGATTTGCGCAAAAAATGTGGCGTGCGCCCTATTGCCTGTCCCAAAGGCGAATGATAGGCCGGGCAAAACGCCGCAGCCGTGGGTCACATTCGGGCTCCAGTGGGGATGATCGCTCGGCGCGGTGGCCGCGTTACGCCCGCCACACTATTTCTTCCGCGGCGTCCGGGCGGCCGTTCAGGCCGAGTAGGACCGCTGCGATTTGCGCAGCGCGTGCCGGGCTCGCCGGAGCAGATCCCGCTCCTGCCGGGCCTTGGCCCGCAGGGTCCGCTCGGCGCTGCGCAGCATTTCTTTTTCTTCTTCGGCTTTGGCGCGCAGCGCGATTTTCGCCTCGTGCAACGCCCAGCGCAGCCCGCGGCGCTTCCCGGTCGCCGGGTCGATACTCCACGGCCGGTTGTCCGGTCCCGCGTGCGCGGTCACCCCGGCGAACTTGCGTTCGGACGAGGTCTCCGGCGCGTCGTCGGCGGTGCGCCGCAGGAATCGGTCGGGCAGGGCGAGTTTGTGAATGGTCCGGAAGGCGAGCAGATACTGCTTGCCCAACGATCCGGTGGTGTAGGGCAGATCGTATTTCTCGCAGAGTTCGCGTACTCCGACCGCGACCTCCGGATAGCGGTTGCTGGGCAGATCGGGGAAGAGGTGGTGTTCGATCTGATAGCTCAGATTGCCGCTCATGAAACCCATGACCGGACCGGCGGAGAAGTTCGCGCTGCCGAGCATCTGCCGCAGATACCATTCACCGGGCGTCTCACCCTCGAGCTGTTCCTCGGTGAACTTCTCCGCGCCGTCGGGGAAATGGCCGCAGAAGATCACCGCGTAGGCCCACAGATTGCGGATCAGGTTCGCGGTGGCGTTCGCCTTCAGTGTGGACATGAACGCCGGCCCGGTGACCGCCGGATAGATCAGGAAATCCTTCGCGACCTGACGGGCGATCTTACGGACGAACAGTTTGTTCGGTTCGGACAGGACCTGGTATCGCGGCACTCCGGACAGTTGTTTGTCGATCGTCCAATCGTGCAGGGCGATACCCCATTCGAAGGCCGCGGCCAGCACGATATTGGCGACCGGCTGGACCAGGTGCACCGGCCGCCACGGCTCGTCGCGGGTCATCCGGAGAATGCCGAAGCCGAGGTCCTCGTCCTTGCCGAGCACATTGGTGTAGGTGTGGTGGGAATAGTTGTGCGCCCGCCGCCACTGCGCCGAGGGGCCGGTCATATCCCATTCCCAGTTGGTCGAGTGGATCTCCGGATCGTTCATCCAGTCCCACTGACCGTGGCTGATGTTGTGGCCGAGTTCCATGTTCTCGATGATCTTGGCGACCGAGAGCATGGCGGTGCCGGCGAGCCAGGCCCACCGGTTCCGGCTACCGAACAGTACGGCGCGGGCGGCCAGTTCCAGGCCGCGCTGGGCCGCGATGGTACGCCGGATGTACCGGGCGTCCCGCTCGCCCAGGGATTGCTCGACCGAACGGCGGATGGTGTCGAGTTCCTGCCCCAGCGTCTCGACATCCTCGGCCGTGAGGTGGGCAAAGGCTCTGATGTCGGTGATTGCCACCGGCGTCCCTTCTGTAGGCGCTGTCCGCGGAGACGAGAGCGGGAGAGGCGTACCTCGCCGACGCTTCGGCCGTGCGCGTCCGTGTGCTGACAATCTGTCCACACGGCTGGTCGTGTGTCGGACCGTGGTAGCTCCGGCTGTGCGAGTTCGTATGCTGGCACATATCCGCGCTGCCGGGCTGTGTCGGACCGGGGGGTCGAACGAGAGCGTGTTGCCACGGTCTTCCCGGCTCCGGGAAGCTACCCCGAGCGTACCCGTAGGCGCCGATCACCGGGTGAACCGTCTCGGGTCACATATCCAGTGTGCAGTCGCCCGCCGCGGCGGAGATGCACGTCTGCACCTTCTCTCCCTCGAACCGCTCCGTGCCGTTGCGTAGATCGCGGGCATGTCCCGAACTCAAGGTGACCACACAGGTCTGGCAGATACCCATCCGGCAGCCGAACGGCAGCTGAACACCGGCGGATTCACCGGCTTCCAGGAGGGTGGTGGCCCCGTCCACGGTCACCGTGCGGCCGCTCTTGCCGAAGGTGACGGTGCCGCCCTCCGTGGTCGCGGACCGCTCCACCTCGAACCGCTCCACATGCAGAGCCGAGGCGAGACCGGCTTCCTGCCAGTGCTTCTCGACCTCGTCGAGCATGCCCAGCGGACCGCACGCCCAGGCCTGACGCTCTCGCCAATCGGGATAGAGCTCGTCCAGGGCGGCGGTGGCGAACTTGCCCTTTTCGCCGGTGAGGTGGATGTGGGAGACGAATCCGGGATGCCGCGCGTGCAGTGCGTCGAGTTCGGCCGCGAACATCACGTCTTCGGCGGTCCGCGCCGAATGGATGTGCACCACATCGGTCACCGCGTCGCGGCGATCCAGGGCGCGCAGCATCGACATGACCGGAGTGATGCCGGACCCGGCGGTGAGGAACAGTACCTTCGGCGGCGGCGGGGAGGGCAGTACGAAGGCGCCCTGCGGGGCGGCCAGCCGCACGATCGTCCCGGGTGATACTCCGTTGACCAGGTGGCTGGACAGGAATCCCTCCGGCATCGCCTTCACCGTGATGGCGATGACCTTCTTGCCGTAGCGCGGATCGTCCCAGTCGGGCGGGCTGGTGAGCGAATAGGACCGCCAGTGCCAGCGACCCTCCATCAGGATCCCGATACCGATGTACTGCCCGGGCTCGTAGCGGAAGTCGAATCCCCAGCCGGGTCTGATCACCAGCGTCGCCGAATCGGCGGTCTCCTTACGGACGTCGACGACCCGTCCGCGCAGTTCCCGCGCCGACCACAGCGGGTTGGCCAGATGTAGGTAATCATCGGGCAGCAGGGGCGTGGTGACCCGCGCCACCGCCCCTCGCAGCAGATTCAGTTTGCCGCCGCGTTCGGCGATACCGGCCGCCGGTGCCTCCAGCCAGTTCTTGACACCGCGCACCGTCATCGCGTTCGGTTTCCTGCCCATATGCGCTGTTCTTCTCCTGTGTTCTCCGCGCCCGGGGCGCGCCGTGGCACCAGGTTACGGCATCGTAGGTTGTCGCGGGGGCCCAGGTGAGCGGCGTCCGTGGACCCGGTTGCGGCTCACAGCCGGCGGCCGTGCCGCCGGTCCCCGGTCACAATCGCGGGCTCAGAGCAACTCGACGAGGAACGGCAGTTCCTGGGTGGCGTACCAGGCCAGCTGATGGTCCTCGGCGTCGCCCAGTACGAACTCGGCGTCCTCGTCGCCGAGGTCGGCGGCATCGACGTGCTCGACCGCCGCGGCGACCGCCGGCTCGGCTTCGGCCAGGTCCAGATGGACCGAGGCGATCCGTTCGTACTCGATCGGCCCGTCCAGCTTCACCACCGCGTCGTCCAGGTCCGGGCGCAGGGTCGCGCCCTCCACATCCACCGCGATCACCGCGCGGCGGTACATCGGGGTGGTGGAGCCGTGCACCTCCTCGGCCAGCAGCCGCAGCGCCGCCCGCGCGGCCTCGGCCATGGCGACCTCGGCCAGTTCTTCGTCGTCGCCCGAGGCGTAGGCCTCGCGGAGCGCGGGCGTGAGGGCGAAAGCCGTCCCGCCGACCGCGTGCAGGACGCGCTTGTCCACGAGCTCGCGCAGCATCGGCACGGTGGCCGGCACGTACACGCGCATGGCCTTGCGGTCAGAGGCAGGCACCGAGTAACTCCTCCATCGATTCGGGCACCGACGCGGCCAGAACTCCGATATCGGCCATCGCCTCGCGGTCGGCATTGAGTCCGTAGCAGATCCGCCCGTCATAGGACGTGATCCCGATACTCGTCGCCTGGTTGCGCAGCAGTGGCGAAACCGGGTACATCTCCAGCATCCGCGCGCCGCCGACGAACATCGGTGTCTGCGGGCCCGGCGCGTTGGTGATCACCAGATTGAACGTATGGTCTGCGAACGTACTCGCCGCCCGCACGCTCATCGCGTGCAGGCTGGCCGGAGCGAAACCGGCGAGGTGCACCAGGGTCGAGGCCCGCACGCCGTGCCGGCCGCGGGCGTCCTCGGCGGTGGCGTGCGCGATATGGGACAGCCGCATGACCGGACTGGGTTCACCTACCGGCAGGTCGATCAGGAACGGGGTGATCCCACTGGGCAGGGTGCGTCCGGTACCCGGCTCCCCGCTGTAACCCGACATCGGCACGACCGCGCGCAGCACGCTCGATTCGGTCAGGCCCTTGTTCCGGGACAGCAGCCAGTTGCGCAGTGCGCCGGTGACCACCGTCAGGACCACATCGTTGATCGTGCAGCCGGCCTGCTGGTGCACCCGTCGGTAATCGTCGAGCTCGGTGACGGCGACGGTGAATCTGCGCTGCCGGGAAGTGCGCGTGTTCAACGGACTGTCCGGTGTGCCGCTGGCCGCCGAACGCACGGCCGCCACCGCGCCCTGCACCGTCCGTCCGGCCGTCCCGATGAGACCGGCGGTGCCCGCCCCCACCTCGCGCAGCACCTCCACCGCCGTGCCGGGCTGGGACACCAGGTGACCGACGGCGCCCAGCAGGAGATCGGCGTCGCTGGGTTCGCGGCGCGGGATCCACGCGTCGTCCGCTATCTCGCGCGGGGACTCGGCCCCGTCCACGACCACATGGCCGATCTCCAAGGCGGCGTGCCCGTCGACCAGGGCCGCGTGCGATTTCGTGTAGATCGCGCACCGGCCCCCGCTCAGCCCCTCGATCAGGTACATCTCCCACAGCGGCCGGCCGGGGTCCAGCGGGCGGGAACCCAGCCGGGCGGTCAGCTCGTACAGCTGGTCGTCGCTGCCCGGCGACGGGAGAGCGGATCGGCGCAGATGGTAGGTGATATCGAAGTGGCTGTCCTCGACCCAGACCGGGCGGCCCAGCGACAGCGGGATCTCGCGCACCTTGCGGCGGTAGCGGGGTACCAACGGCAGGCGTGACTCGACCAGATCGACCAGCCCCTGGTAATCGAGAATCGGCTCGCCGTCCTCGCCGGTGTTGTCGAGAACGGCCAGCGATCCGATGTGTACCGGGTGGGTGGTCGCTTCCAGCCGGAAGAAGTCCGCGTCCTGCGGTGTCAGCTTCGCTATCACACTGGTGTCTGCCCCTTCGAAGTCCGGAAACCGGTCTCCATTGTGACCAGGTGGTACCGGTTCCCGCACCATTGTGTGTGATATTCCGATATGTAATTCGAAGGCTTGCGCGCGAGCACGCGGTGATATAGCCGGCGCGGGCCCGGCCGGCCGCCGAATGTCGGACGAGGCACACTGGCCGGGTAGGCGGGGGCGCCTACCATGGGAGCCGCATTACCATGAAGCAAGCTGCGGCTTCGTGGCCCGTCGCCGGGTCGCGCGCCGCCGACATCGGAGCCGAAACCGAACCAGAGGACTGACGAGACTCGTGCCTGCGCTGACACTGACGAGGTTGCTACGTTTTGGTGAGGGTCGCATGGTCAAGCGCCTCTCCCATCTCGCCGACGAGGTGATCGGACTCGAGGGCGACTACGAGGACCTCACCGATACCGAGCTACGCGCCAAAACCGACGAGTTCCGCGAGCGCTATGCCGAGGGGGAATCGCTGGACGACCTGCTGCTCGAGGCGTTCGCCGTGGCGCGCGAGGCCTCGTGGCGGGTGCTGCAGCAGAAGCACTACAAAGTGCAGATCATGGGTGGCGCGGCGCTGCATCTGGGCAATATCGCCGAGATGAAGACCGGTGAGGGCAAAACCTTGACCTCGGTGCTGCCGGCCTACCTGAACGCGATCAGCGGCGACGGCGTGCATATCGTCACCACCAACGACTACCTGGCCAAACGTGACTCCGAGTGGATGGGCCGGGTACACCGCTTCCTGGGCCTCGAGGTCGGCGCGATCCTGGCCGGTATGACACCGCCGCAGCGGCGGGAGGCCTATGCCGCCGACATCACCTACGGCACCAACAACGAATTCGGCTTCGACTATCTGCGCGACAATATGACCCATTCGCTGGACGATCTCGTTCAGCGCGGCCACAATTTCGCCGTGGTCGACGAGGTCGACTCGATTCTGATCGACGAGGCGCGTACTCCGCTCATCATCTCCGGCCCCGCGGACGCCTCCAGTAAGTGGTATGCCGAATTCGCCCGGATTGCACCGCTTCTCAAAAAGGATCTCCACTACGAGGTCGATATCAAGAAACGCACCATCGGCGTGCACGAGGCGGGTGTGGAATTCGTCGAGGACCAGCTCGGTATCGACAATCTCTACGAGGCCGCCAACTCCCCGCTGGTGAGCTATCTGAACAACGCCGTCAAGGCCAAGGAGCTCTACACCCGCGACAAGGACTACATCGTCCGCGACGGTGAGGTGATCATCGTCGACGAGTTCACCGGGCGCATCCTGGTCGGCCGCCGCTACAACGAGGGCATGCACCAGGCGATCGAGGCCAAGGAGGGGGTGGAGATCCAGCCGGAGAACCAGACCCTGGCCACCATCACGCTGCAGAACTACTTCCGCCTCTACGACAAGCTCTCCGGTATGACCGGTACCGCCGAGACCGAGGCGGCCGAGCTGCATCAGATCTACAGCCTGGGCGTCATCCCGATCCCGACCAACAAGCCGCCGGTCCGTATCGACCAGGCCGACCTGATCTACAAGACCGAAGAGGCGAAGTTCAACGCCGTGGTCGACGATGTGGTGGAACGCCACCAGGCGGGGCAGCCGGTGCTGATCGGTACCACCAGTGTGGACCGTTCGGAGTATCTGTCCAAGCAGCTCACCAAGCGCGGTGTCCCGCACAATGTGCTGAACGCGAAGTTCCACGAGAAGGAAGCGCAGATCATCGCGGAGGCGGGCCGTCCCGGCACGGTGACCGTCGCGACGAATATGGCCGGCCGCGGTACCGATATCGTGCTCGGCGGCAACCCCGACATCATCACCGACACTCTGCTGCGCCAGCAGGGCCTGGACCCGGTGAACACCCCCGAGGAGTACCAGGCCAACTGGTTCCACGCGCTGGAGAAGGTGAAGAAGCAGGTCGCCGAGGACGCCGAGGCGGTGAAGGAGGCCGGTGGCCTCTATGTGCTCGGCACCGAACGCCACGACTCCCGGCGTATCGACAATCAGCTGCGCGGCCGGTCCGGCCGCCAGGGCGACCCGGGTGAATCGCGGTTCTACCTGTCACTCGGCGACGAGCTCATGCGCCGGTTCAACGGTGCGGCGCTGGAGTCGATCATGACCCGGCTCAACCTGCCCGACGATGTGCCGATCGAGGCGAAGATGGTCTCCAAGGCCATCAAGAGCGCACAGACCCAGGTCGAGCAGCAGAACTTCGAGATCCGCAAGAACGTGCTCAAGTACGACGAGGTGATGAACCAGCAGCGCACCGTCATCTACAACGAGCGCAACCAGATCCTGCGCGGCGAGGATATGGAGGGCCAGGTCCAGAGCATGATCACCGATGTGATCACCGCCTACGTGGACGGCGCCACCGCCGAGGGCTACGTGGAGGACTGGGATCTCGACAAGCTGTGGAGCGCGCTGAAAACGCTCTACCCGGTCGGCCTGAACCACCGCGACATCACCGGTGAGACCGAGGTCGGCGAGGCCGGCGAGATCACTCGCGAGGATCTGCTGGAAACCCTCCTCGACGACGCGCACGCCGCCTACGAGCAGCGGGAGTCCGAGATCGACGGCCTGGCCGGCGAAGGCAGTATGCGCACCCTCGAACGCCAGGTGCTGCTGTCGGTGCTGGACCGGAAATGGCGCGAGCATCTCTACGAGATGGACTACCTGAAGGAAGGTATCGGCCTGCGCGCGATGGCCCAGCGCGATCCGCTGGTGGAGTACCAGCGCGAGGGCTTCGATATGTTCGCCAACATGCTGGAGGGGTTGAAGGAGGATGCCGTCGGCATCCTGTTCAACGTCCAGGTGGAGGTCCAGCAGCCGCAACCCGACGGCGTCCAGGTGGGCCAGGGGCTGCGGTCCCCGATCGGCTCGCAGCCGGTGCCGCCGGAGAGCCAGTACCCCACCGAGAAGCTGCCGATCCTCAACGGCGCGCCGCCGGCGCTGCGCGCCCGGGGGATCGACGATTCGGGGCCGCGGGGCCTGAGCTACTCGGGGCCGGACGAGGGTGGCCGCACCGCGGTGCACAGCGACGCGGAGGAGTACGGCTCCGACACGCCGACGCAGGGCACCCGCCGGGAACGGCGCGAGGCGGCCCGGGCGCAGACGAAACATGGCAGGGCCCCCAAGACTCGTCGTAAGCACTGATCTCGAATCGTCGGGGGGGGCGCCCGCGGGAGGGGGGGGGGGGCGGCGGTGGGGGGGGGGGGGC
>NZ_JBEXLL010000081.1:0-29170 GCF_040609955.1 Nocardia sp. NPDC004568 | reverse complement strand
ATCGGTCACTACCTCGTCACCCACGCTGGGATTGTCAAACACGCTGCGGGGCAGCGCAAGCTGTCACCAAAACTCATTCTGAACTGATCTCTAAGCGGTGAGGAAAACGTCGCTGCCGGCGCCGATGACCACCAATTCGGTGTCAGTCACGTAGTAGATCAGGCGGTGCTCGCGGGTGATCCGTCTCGACCATTTGCCCGCGAGCTGGCGTTTGAGCGGTTCTGGCTTGCCGATTCCCCCGAAGGGATCGGCAAGTGCAGCGGAGATCTGCTTGTTGGCCGCTTTGAGCACCGAGCGATCCCGGGCGAGCCACGATGTGTAGGTCTCCCAGCCGTAGGCTGTGAAAACCAGTTTGCGCTCAGGCATCGGGAGCCAGCAGCTCCTGCGCTTCGAACCGCCCCTCTTCGGCGTCACGTGCGGATTCGAGCAGCCGGACTCCGCCATGTGTCGCCAAGACGTAGAGCGTTTCCTGGATGGAGTTCCAATCGGATTCCGACACAAGGACAGCGTTCTGGCCGCTCTTGGTGACCACTGTGACGGTGTCGTGGTCGTCGTTCACCTGCTGGACCAGGGAGAACAGCTGCTGGCGAACAGTGGAGATGGGTAGTGCGGTCATAAATGCGCCCCTCGGTTGATTCGTACAACATATCGTACAGCTTGGGGTGCGAGATGTGGCCATCTCTGCGGGACCGGGGTCATCGCAGGCGGACCCCGGTCCGCATCGGCAGCGGGTCAGTTCCGTGGCCGGCGACCCAGGTAACGCAGCAGCTGGTCCGTGCTGGAACCCTCGCCCTCGACGATCGGGCCGTAGGCGCCCCAGTCGCGCAGCGGTTCGATCCGGCCCTGGGCCGCGGCGAGGATCGGCGCCGAGAGTTCGTCGGTCAGCGGCGATTCCTGTCCGGTGGCGACCGCGATATCCCATGCGTGCACGGCCGCGTCCAGGGCGCACAGCACGGCGGCCACCGGGGTGGGCAGCGGGCCGAAGGGCAGTGGGGTGGGGACGCTTTCGGTGTCGTCGGTGACGGTGGACCAGGCGGTTGCTGTCTCGTCGAGGGCGGCCGTGACCAGGGCGACGGGTCCGTCGGCGATCGTGCCGGTGGGGGAGAAGGGGTCGTAGGCCGGGCCGGTGCCCACACCGAGCGCCGCGGCGAAGGCCCGCTGGTCCCCGGCGGCGTGCTCGGCGACCTGCGCGACGTTCCAATCGGCGCACGGCGTCACCAGCTGCCACTGGCCGGCCTCGACCCGCGCGGTCACCCGGCGCAGCGCTTCGTGGGCGGCGGTCAGTGCATCGCGCCAGACCGGTGCGAGCTGAGCGGTGATGTCCTGCGCGGTGGTGTTTTCCATGGTTCTGCCTCTCGGTCGGTTTCGGCGTTGAACTCAGGCTATGGCCCTATTAGGCTCGTTTCCTTCCTGATAAGAGCTT
Organism: Nocardia sp. NPDC004568; assembly: GCF_040609955.1. Lineage (NCBI taxonomy): Bacteria > Bacillati > Actinomycetota > Actinomycetes > Mycobacteriales > Nocardiaceae > Nocardia > Nocardia sp. NPDC004568. The sequence continues at coordinate 27,747 of NZ_JBEXLL010000081.1, read as the reverse complement.
CCGCGGAAACGAGTATTTTGTGACCTCCACCACAACCCGAGTGCTCCGGCTGCTGTCGCTGCTCCAGGACCGCGGATACACCGGACCCGAACTGGCACAACGACTCGGCATCACCGACCGCACCCTGCGCCAGGACATCGCCCGCCTGCGCGAACTCGGCTACCCGGTGCACGCCACCCGGGGCCCGGTCGGCGGCTACCGCCTCGGTCAGGGCGCCACCATGCCGCCGCTGCTGCTCGACGACGACGAAGCGGTCGCGGTCGCCCTGGCCATGGGCCTCGCCGAGGACGGGTCGACCGGTATCGCCGATATAGACCACAGCGTCAAACGGACTCTCGCCAAATTGGAACGGATCCTGCCGAAGCGTTTACAGCGCACCGTCAACGCATTGCGCGAGACCACCGCGGTCGGCCCGGCGACGATCGGCTCCCGGGAACCGGACGCGCCGGTGCCCGCGGAAACCCTGGCCACGATCGCGGCGGCGATCCGCGCCGCCCGGGAACTCGAACTCGACGATCTCCGGGTCGAGCCGTATCGGCTGGTCAGCTGGCAGCGGCGCTGGTACCTGGTCGCCTACGACCTCGATACGCACGCCTGGCGCGCGTTTCCGGTGGCGAACCGGCGCCGGGTGGTGGCGGGCACTCGCCGCTTCGCCGCCCGGACTCCACCCGAAAGAGATCTGGTCGCCTTCGTACTCCGGGAGGTGGCCTCGGCCGGTTACGCCGTGCACGCCCGGGTCACAGTGCTGGCACCCGCGGAAACCGTTATCGCCCGGATCAATCCGGCGGTCGGGGTCGTAGTGTCGGTCGACGAGGACTCGTGCCTGCTGCTCACCGGCGCGGACGCGATGGAGACGATCGCCATCTACCTGAGCATGCTCATGATGGATTTCCGTATCGACGGCCCCCCGGAACTGGTCGAGCACATCCGCACCCTGGGCCGGCGGTACCGGGAGGCGGTCGCCCACCTCTGACAGGGCCGGGCCTGTGTGGCGAGCCGGTACCGCGGTCGGCCGGTGAACCAGCGGTGATACACGCCGGGCAGATGTCGCCGGTCGGCCATGCGGCGAAGGGCGTCGATCCGGGGGTGACCACCGGGCCGGCGGACCGGTCGCGGGCGGGTCCCGCCCACGCGTACGGATCCCATACCGCCGGAAACACGCGGCCGGTGGAATGCCGGATACCGAATGCTCAGGCGGTCGCCGTGAGGGTCGGATAATCCGTGTAACCCTCGGCCCCGCCCACATACATCAGGTGCGCGTCGCGGATCGGATTGAGCGGCGCGCCGGTGCGCAGGCGTACGACCAGTTCGGGGTTGGCCAAGAAGGCGCGACCCAGGGCGATGTGATCGGCTCCGGCGGCGAGCAGGCGCTCGGCCCGGTCGATGATGGCACCGGGGTCGCGGGCCTCACCCGAAGGGTTGGCGACGAGACTCCCGGGCCACAGTGGACGGAGCTGCCGCAGCAGCGGGTCGTCCGCGTCGACCCGGACGATGTGCAGGTAGGCGAGACCCAGCCCGGCGACCGCGGTGACCAGCGCCGGATAGATGGCCTCGGTATCGCCCTCCGCTATGCCGTTGACGGGATTCGCCGGCGAGATGCGCAATCCCACCCGCTCCGGGCCGATGGCCGCCGCCACCGCCGCGACGACCTCGACTGTGAACCGGATGCGGTTCTCGACCGGACCGCCGTACTCGTCGGTGCGGTGGTTGGTGTTGCGGGCCAAGAATTGGTGCAGCAGGTAACCGTTGGCGCTGTGGACCTCGACCCCGGCGAAACCGGCGTCGACGGCATTGCGTGCGGCGGTGACGAAATCGGCTACCGTCCCGTGGATCTCGTCGACCGTGAGTTCCCGCGGCGTCACGGCCGGCCGATGGCCCGACGGGGTGTGCACGGTATCGGGCAGCGGGATCGGCGAGGGCGCGACCGGGACCAGGCCGCTGTTGTCGGGATGGCCGACCCGGCCGCCGTGCTGGAGTTGCAGGAACATTTGGCCCCCGGCCGCCCGGACGGCCTCGGTGACGCGGCGCCAGCCGGCGATGTGCTCGGCGCGGTGGATACCGGGGATATTGGCGTAGGTCTGACCCACCTGGTTCGGGGTGGCGGCCTCGGCGATGATCAGGCCCGCGCCGGCCCGCTGCGCGTAGTAGGTCGCCATCAGGTCGGACGGGGTGCCGTCCGCGCCCGCGCGGTTACGCGTCAGGGGGGCCATCACCAGGCGGTGCGGAAGCTCCAGACCGGCGAGGCGCGCGGGAGCGAATAGATCACGGGGCGCTGTGGTTGTCATGCCTGGACGGTAAGACCTGACATTTATGTGAAGTTCAAGCCCGAACTGGAAAATGCGAGGTGAGCATGCGAATCGGAGAACTGGCGCAGCGGACCGGGGTCAGTGAACGCTCGCTGCGCTACTACGAAGAACAGCGGTTGCTCACCGCCGACCGCACTCCGGGCGGCCATCGCGACTATCCCGAGCACGCGGTGGACCGGGTCGTGCACATCCAGGAGCTCTTCGCCGCCGGACTGTGCAGTAAGAAGATCGTGGAGATCCTGCCCTGCATGCGTGACACCGACGGCGGCGCCAACGAATTCGCGACCCCCGCGCTGGTGAACGAGCTCCGGGTCGAACGGGAGCGGATCGACCGCATGATCGCCGACCTCCTCCGTTCCCGGGAGGTTCTGGACGAGGTGATCGAACGGGCGGGCGCGAGTTTCACGACCGCAGCCGCGTGAGAGCCGTCCCCGCATCCCGAATCCGTTCGCCGACGCCGGATGTCGCCGCCGCGCCCGGCAGGCTCCGGTTCGTATCGGCGGCAGCCGAAGCCGGGAACCGGGACCACCGGCTGTATCTCATCTCGAGCAAAGAATTCACTGTCGGGATTCCGCTGACATGGTCGCCGATGCCGCTACACTCGGGCCACTGTCCCCGAGTCAGGTGGTGACTCATGGCGTTCGCGGTGTGGGTACGGTCCGTTCCGGTGTCGACGGCGCTGCTGGTGGCGGCGCTGAGTGGCTGCGCGTCGCCGAGCGGTGGCGACCCCGGCTCGATGGTCTCCACGGTCGCGCCGCCGGGTCCCGCGCAGTCGTCTCCGGCCGCGACGACCGAGGAGCGGCAGCCACCGGGTCCGCCGGCCACCACGGTGGTCTCCCTCATCGCGGTCGACGGCTCCGGCCGGCCGGCCGACGGATTCGACGTATCCGGTACCGCGCCCGCCGGCCGGCTCGACTGCGGCAATGTCGTATCCAGCCGGTCCGCGACCAGTCCGGGTATCTACCACTGCGGCGCCTCCGCCGACGCCGCCGATATCTGCTGGGCGCGGGCCGGCGGCACCGAACTGCTGTGCGCCGACGATCCCTGGAACCGCGAACTGCGCTGGTACAGCGTCGAGCCCCGGCTCGAACCGATCGGGAAAACCCGCGAGCCCGAACCGTGGGCGCTCGAATTGGCCGACGGCCGCCGGTGCCGTATCCGCGTGGGCGGGGCGTGGGGCGGCCGGGCCGACGGCCTGGTGGGCGCCTACTCGTGTACCGGCGGCGCGGAAGTCGTCCTGCAACCGTCCGACGCGCGGACCGCCATCGACACCTCGGCACCCACCTGGCATATCCGGTTGGGCGAACTCGGCGCCGGTTCCCCTGAGCTGCCCCCGCCGACCATCGTGGACGTGCGGACGGCGTATTTCGCGGCCGCGTCCTGACACGGCTGTCGCCGCCTCCCGGATCGAGCCGGTCGGCGGTCGGGCCGACAGGCTACTCGGCGGCAACCTGCCGACGAGGTGGGGCGCCGCCGGGTGTCGCCGGTGCCGCGGTCGGCTGCGGATGGACACGTGCGGCGCCGACTCGCGCGATGCGTTCCCGCCCCCACTCGCCGAGTGGTTCGAGCGCAGTATTGAGGGAGCGGCCCAGGTCGGTGAGACGGTATTCCACCCGAGGCGGAACCTCCGGGTAGACCGTCCGGTCGATCAACCCGTCTTCCTCGAGCTCACGTAGCTGTTGGATGAGCATCTTCTCGGACACCCCGGGGAGCCCGCGACGTAGCTCACCGAACCGGCGTACGCCGTAGTTGTCCAGTTCCCAGAGAATCAGCCCTTTCCATTTACCGCTGATCACATCCATACGTCACCGCTATGGCGGGGCTGCTTCCGGCCTATGCCGAGGTGATCGACAGTGGTGACTACGCCGACGACGTCCAGCCCGCGCGATTCCACAAACCCGCCTTCGACGCGATCGTGCGGGCCGGCCGGGACGCCGGGGTCGGCCTGGACATCGTCGGCCCGATCAAGAACCTCATCGATCGCCAGATCGCCGACGGCCGGGCGGGCGAGGGACTGGAACGGATCACCGAGGAGTTGGCCGGGAACCGCGAGTAACGCGCACCACGGCCGCGGCCGCCTGTCGGTGTCGACCGGCATGATCCGGTCATGGCGTTCACCAACCGGATCGACGTGCGAGTTTCCGACCTGGATCTACAAGGGCATGTGACCGGCGCGGCGTATCACCAATACGCCGATCATTCCCGGTTCGCATGCGTGCGGGCCGCGGGGATTTCGGTCGAGGAGATGATCGCGGCGGGCTTCGGTCCGGTGAACCTGGAAACGGTCCTGCGTTTCCAGCGGGAGCTGCGTGGCGGCGACTACGTCGACATCACCTGCGACTGGGTGTGGGGGACGGGCAAGACCTATCGGGTCGAGCACGTCCTCACCCGCCCGGACGGCGAGGTCGCCGCCACGGTGACCCACGTCAGCGGACTACTCGACCTGACCACCCGCCGCCTCGTCGCCGACCCGGCCCGGCAGTGGCGGTCGATGGCGAGCCGCCCCGAACTGCTGCAGCTTGTCCAAAACTGATGTACGTATAAAAGTTGCACCATCAAGTCCTGTCAATCTGCTGTGCCCGGCCGGGCTACCCATCGCGTAGGTTGTCCCGTGACCGCGGCGATCATGTCGTAGTCGCCGTCGTAGTGGAGCACGGTTGTGTGGTGCCGTTCGGCGACGGCGGCAATGACGAGGTCGGCGACGGACAGTGCGCGCCGGTTTCCGCCCTCTACCAGCAGGCCCTGGATCTCGACGGCGCGATCCCAGGCTTCGTCGGGGGTCGGTAACCAGTCGAAACCACGCAATTCCTCGCGAATCCGCTGGGCGTCGGTCTTCGACCGGGCCGAGTGCAATATCTCCAGCTCGACCGCTCCGCAGATGGCCAGGAGACCGGCATTGTGCAAGGGGTCGATAACCGCGCGGACGGCCGGCTTCGGGTAGCGAGCGAACGCCGACTTGTCGACGAGGTATCGGGTGGGCACCTTCAGGCCGCACCCTGGCCGGCCGGCGGATCGACCGGACCGGTCAGGTCCGGGAGGCCGCCTGCACCGATCCAGTCGAGGAAGGATTGTCGCCGGCGGCGCTTGATCGCGTCCTCGAGGGCAGCATTCACGGTTGCGACCTTGGTCGTCGTTCCGAAGATCTCGGCTGCGGCGGCCAACTTCTCGTCGTCTACGTCGATGACAGTTCGTGCCATGGCCGTATCACCTCCTGATACCGGAACACCTCAGATGATATCGCATAGGCCCGAAGTTGATATCATCCGGCGGCCTACAGCCAGGTGTCCAGGGTCGTGGTGGTGAGGAAGTGGTCCAGGTCGGCGCGCCAGGGAGCCGGGGTGGTCTTCTCCGGCTCGATGGCGGTGTACTGGCCCCGGTAGAACAGCAGCGGGCGGCCGTTGGTGGCGGCGGGTGTTTCCGCCATGGCCAGGACGCGGCCGATGACGATGAAATGGTCGCCGCCGTCGACCACACTGTCCACCCGGCATTCGATGGTGGCCAAGGAGTTGTCCAGCCGGGGCAGGCCGAGCTCGGAGGTGTGCCAATCGGTTCCGGCGAACTTGTCGGGTTCGCGGGAGCCGAACTTCGCGCAGACCGGCTGCTGTTCCTCGGCGAGTACGTTCACGCAGAATCGGCCGTTGGCCTCGATGGCGGCCCAGGACCGCGAACCCTTGGTCGGGCAGAACAGCACCAGGGGTGGTTCGAGGGAGAGGGCGGCGAAGGACTGGCAGGCGAAACCGATGGGGGTTTCGTCGTCGGTGAGCGTGGTGATGACCGTGATGCCGGTGCAGAACTGCCCGAGGATATTGCGGAATTGCCGGGGGTCGATGGGGGCCTGCTCCGCGGCCGCTTCGCCCGCGCCGTCGGCCGGATCCGCTGGTGCCGTCACGTTCATACCGTCCTCGCCTCGTTCATGGAGCTGCCGGCGGACGGGCCGCCGGATTCAGCCGGACCCGATGCGAGTATCGCACCGGGCCCGGCCGGAGATCACTTGAAACCCACGGAGAAATCGTGGCCCCACAGGCTCACCGCGGTGGATTCCCGGGCGATCCAGCTGTGGTCGTCGACTTCCAGTCCTTCGCAGCCGAATTCGACGTCGAACCCACCGGGCGTCTTCATGTAGAACGACAGCATCTTGTCGTTGATGTGCCGGCCCAGGGTGGCCGACATCTTCACCTTCTTGCGCACGGCCCGGTCCAGGCACAGGCCGACATCGTCGGAGTTCTCCACCTCGACCATGAGGTGGACGATGCCGGTCGGGTTGGGCAGCGGCAGGAACGCGAGCGCGTGGTGGCGCGGATTGCATCCGTAGAACCGCAGCCAGGCTGGGTCGCCGTCCTCCGGCCGGCCCACCAGCTGCGGCGGCAGGCGCATGGAATCGCGTAGCCGGAATCCGAGCACGTCTTGATAGAACGTCTGTGCCGCGGCATCGTCGTTGCAGGTCAGCACGACGTGGCCCAGGCCCTGTTCGGCGGTGACGAATTTGTGGCCGTACGGGCTGACGAACCGCCGGCCGAGGTACTGGGCGCCGTAGAACGCCTCGAGGGTGTTGTCGGAGGGATCCCGGAAGCGGATCATCCCTTCGACCCGGCGCTCGGCGAGTTCTTCCTTGGTGCCTTCTTCGAAGTCGACGCCGTTCTTCTCCAGCGTCTCCCGGAGGCGTTGCAGCGCGGGGCCGTCGGTGACCTCCCAGCCCGAGACCAGCAACCGATCCTTCTCACCCGGCACGATCACCAGCCGGGCGGCGAAATCGTCCATCCGGAGATAGAGCGCGTCGGGGTTGTTCCCATCGCCCTCCATCATGCCGAGCACTTTCAAGCCGTACTCGCGCCAGGCCGCCATATCGGTGGCCTCGATGCGCATGTACCCGAGTGCCTTGATACTCATCGTCATTTCTCCTTGACGCCGAGCAGGAAATCGGTGGCCAGCCGGTTGAATTCGGCGAACTTCTCCAGCTGTGCCCAGTGCCCGCACCCGCCGAATACGTGCAATTGCGCGCGCGGGATGCTCTTGAGCGCCACCAGAGCGCCGTCGAGCGGGTTCACCCGGTCCTCCCGGCCCCAGATCAGCAGCACCGGCTGGCGCAGTTTGTACGCGTCCCGCCAGAGCATGCCCTTCTCGAAATCTGCGCTCGCGAAGGATTTACCCATGGCCCGGGCGGCGGCCAGCGCCTCGGGGGTGCTGGCCGAGGCGAAACGCTCCGCGATCAGTTCCTCGGTGACCAGGGACTGATCGAACACCATGATCCGCAGGAACGACTCGAGGTTCTCGCGGGTGGGTTCGTAATTGAACTTGCCCAGTAGTTTGACGCCCTCGGTGGGGTCGGGGGCGAAGAGGTTGGTGCTCAGCCCGCCCGGGCCCATCAGGATCAGTTTCCCGGCGCGGTCGGGGTAGTCGAGCGCGAAACGCACCGCCGCGCCGCCGCCGAGCGAATTGCCCAGCAGGTGGACCCGGGCGGTGATCTGCAGGGTGTCGAGCAGATCCTTCAGCGCCGACGAGCTGTGCACAAAGTACTGCGGATGCTCGGTCGGCTTGTCGGACTGTCCGTACCCGGGCTGATCGACCGCGATTACGTGGAAGTCGCGGGCCAGCACCGGGATGTTGCGGGAGAAGTTCGACCACGAGGACGCGCCCGGCCCACCGCCGTGCAGCAGCACGATGGTGGGACCGTTGCCGACGCCGGCCTCGTGGTAGTGCAGTGTCAGATCCGGACGAACCTGGGCGAATCGCGAGGTGGATTCGTAGGTGAGTTCGGCGGTCGAGGTCATCACACCATCCCGTCGGAAACCGGCAGCCCGAATTCGTGCGTGCCGTACATGACGTAGGCGCGCTCGGGATCGTTGGAGGCGTGCACGCGCCCGGCGTGCGCGTCGCGCCAGAACCGCTGCAGCGGGGTGCCGTTCACCAGTGCGGTGGCACCGGAGCTCTCGAAGAGTTTGTCGATCGAGGCGATGGCCCGGCCGGTCGCGCGGACCTGGTCGCGCCGGGCGCGTACGCGCAGGTCGAACGGGATCTCCTTACCCTCGAGCAGCAGCGCGTATTCGTCGGCCACATTGCCCGACAGCTGACGCCAGGCGGCGTCGATATCGCTGGCGGCCTCGGCGATCCGGACCTTGGTGAACGGATCCTCTTTCGCCTTCTCCCCGGCGTACGCCGCGCGCAGCCGCTTGCCCTGGTGCTCGACGTGGGCCTCGTACGCGCCGTAGGCCATACCGACGATCGGCGCGGAGATGGTGGTGGGGTGGATGGTGCCCCACGGCATCTTGTACACGGGGTCGGTATTGCGTTCCAGACCGGGCGATTTCAGGTCGTTCATGGTCTTGTAGCTGAGGAACCGGTGCGTGGGGACGAAAACGTCCTTCACCACCAGAGTGTTCGACCCGGTACCGCGCAGGCCGACCACGTTCCAGACGTCGTCGATCTCGTATTCGGAGCGGGGGATCAGGAAGCTGCCGAAATCGACCGGTTTGCCGTTCTTGATCACCGGACCACCGACGAAAGTCCAGTCGGCGTGCCCGGAGCCCGACGACCAGGCCCACGAGCCGCTGACCCGATAGCCGCCGTCGACCACGGTGCCGGCCCCCATGGGCGCGTAGGAGGAGGAGATCCGCACATCGGTGTTCTCGCCCCACACCTCTTCCTGGGCCTCCTGGCCGAACAGCGCCAGATGCCAGTTGTGCACGCCGATGATCCCGGCGACCCAGCCGGTGGAGCCGCAGGCGCTGGCGATCTTGCGAACCGTGTCGTAGAAGACGACCGGGTCCGCGGCGTGCCCGCCCCATTGCTTCGGCTGCAGCAACCGGAAGAAACCGGCTTCCTGCAGGTCCTTGATGGATTCCTCGGGGATCTGCCGAAGGTCTTCGGCCTCCTGTGCGCGGGCGCGCAGCGTGGGCAACAGCGCTTCGACCCGTTCGGTCACTTCTCGCGTCATCTCCGGCCCCTGCTCCTGCCTGGTCGTTTGCTAACCGGTAGTCATCTGCTCGGCGCAGAATTTACCTCTGAGACTAGAACAGGTTCTCGTTCATGTCGAGAACCGGTGCCGGTGGGCCGCATATGTGCGACATGTGCTGGATGTGGCGTGAATAGCTGGCGTTCGGGGCGCCAGTTTTGTAACGTGTTCTAGTACAGCAGGAGGAGGAATTGCGATGGCAGCAACCACGCCGAGCGGTGCGAAGGTCCGGGAGCTCGACGTCGGCTCGGTTCCCACCCGGTACGCGCGCGGATGGCATTGCCTGGGGTTGGCGCAGAATTTCCGGGACGGCAAACCGCATTCGGTGCAAGCGTTCGGCACCAAACTGGTGATCTGGGCGGACAGCGCCGACGAATTGCACGTACTCGACGCCTACTGCCGGCATATGGGCGGCGATCTCAGCATGGGTGAGATCAAGGGCGACGATGTCGCCTGCCCGTTCCACGATTGGCGCTGGGGCGCGACCGGTAAGTGCACGTCCATCCCCTACGCGCGGCGGGTCCCGCCACTGGCGCGTACTCGGCGCTGGACCACTCTCGAGCGCAACGGCCAGCTCTTCGTCTGGCACGACCACGAGCGCAACGAACCGCCGCCCGAGGTCACCATCCCCTATATCAAGGGCCCCTACACCGATGCCGACGGCAACCCGGTGGAGGAACTCGACAGTGGCTGGACCCAGTGGACCTGGAACTCGCTGCTGATCGAGGGCGCGAACTGCCGTGAGATCATCGACAACGTCGTGGATATGGCCCACTTCTTCTATATCCACTACGCCTTTCCGACCTTCTTCAAGAACGTTTTCGAGGGACATGTCGCCACTCAGTTCCTGGAGACCAAGGGCCGGCCCGATATCGGGATGGGCGCCAAATACGCCGGTGATCAGCTCCTGAAATCGGAGGCCTCGTACTTCGGGCCCTCCTACATGATCAACCCCCTGGTCAACAGCTACGGCGGTTACGAGATCACGGTCAACCTGATCAACTGCCACTATCCGGTGACACAGGATTCGTTCATGCTGCAGTGGGGCCTGACCGTCGAGAAGCCGAAGGGCCTGGACGACGAGACCGCGCAGAACCTCGCGAAGACCATGGCCGACTTCTTCGGTGACGGCTTCCTGCAGGACGTGGAGATCTGGAAGCACAAGTCCAAGGTCGAGAACCCGCTGCTCTGCGAGGAGGACGGTCCGGTCTACCAGCTGCGGCGCTGGTACGACCAGTTCTACGTCGACGTCGCCGACGTGACCGAGAAGATGACCCAGCGGTTCGAATTCGAGGTCGACACCGCCAAGGCGAACGAGGCATGGGAAGCCGAGGTCGAAGAGAACCTGCGGCGTAAACGCGAACAAGAGGCGGCCACGGCGGACGCCGACCAAGCGGAGGCAGGAGTCTGATATGGCCCGCTGGGCAAAAGCACCCGACTTCGCCGACCAGCCCGCCAGGCAGGCCGCGGTGCGGGCCCAGACGGTCGTGGACCAGCAACGGTACCTGGAGGACGGCCTGACACCGCTGCGGTGTCAGGCCTGCGATATCGAGGTACGGGTCCGCAAGAGCAGCTCCCGGCAGACCTCGGTGCAGTGGACCGAGAACCCGGCCGCGCGCTGCCCCGTTTTCGCCGAACTCAGCGCCGAGGGATACGGGCCCGGTCGGCCGGATACCTGTGAGCGATTGCAGAAGACCATCAAATGGGCCGTCGACGAGGGGTTGCTCGAGGTTCCGGAGTAGCCGTCCGGAACCAGGCGGCCTGGAACGGCCGAGGTGTCTCACCGGCGACATCCCTTCTGCGGAGTCGCACGGGTGCTGTGCTGGGACACCTTAGTGGGCTAACCTGTTAGCTAAGGAGGTGTCCATGGCGAGCAGCGCAGCAGAGCAGTTCAATATCCACGAGGCGAAGACCAATCTGTCCCGCATCGTGGAGCGGGTGGAACGCGGCGAGGAGATCGTGATCAGCCGGGCCGGGCATCCGGTAGCCAAGGTGGTGCCGCTGGTCCGGCGAGCCGACCGTACCGGTCGTGGGTCGCTCCGTGGAACGCTCGTCCTGCAAGCGGATTGGGATTCCGACGAGACGAACGAGGCGATAGCCGACGAGTTCGGTATGTCGCGATGAGCCTGTTGCTCGATACCCATGTGGTTCTGTGGTGGCTCGCGGACGACCCCACGCTCAGCGGCGAAATGAAGGATCGGCTCGATCACGACCCGGATGTTTTCGTAAGTGCTGCATCCGTCTGGGAGGTGGCGATAAAGCAGGCAGGTGGCAAGCTGGGCGGACCGGCCGACCTTCCGGAGCGAGTGCGTGACAGTGGGTTCAATTTGTTGCGCATCGATGCAGAACACGCCATCGCTGCCGGTCGGATGCCACTGATCCACCGCGATCCGTTCGACCGCATGCTGTTGGCGCAAGCCAGTTCGGAAGGCTTGGTGCTGGCCACCCGCGACCCGTGGTGCCAGAAATACGAGGTACCGACACTGGCGGTCTGACGGGCTACAGTCCGCGCCAGGACGCAGCGTGAAAGAGCGCTGGTTGCATGGCGACGGCCGCTTCCAGAAATCTGGAAGCGGCCGTATTCATTTGGGGATCGGACCGTATCGGCCGTGCGGTCAGCGCCGGGAACCGCGCTCGCGATACATGCGTCGCTGTTCCTTGGCGATACCCCGCCATACCTTGGCCCGCTCGGCCTGGAGCCGCTTGTCCGACCGCGCTTCCATCCAGGCGTTCTCCTTACCCAGCTTGCGATAGCTGCGCACCCGCCGTTCCGGTATCTCGCCGGATTCGACGGCCGCGCGGACCGCGCAACCCGGTTCGGCGTCGTGGGCGCAGTCGGCGAACCGGCAGGCGGCGGCCAGTTCCTCGATATCGCTGAAGGTCCGGCTGATGCCCTCGGCCGCGTCCCACAATCCGACACCCCGCAGCCCGGGAGTATCGATGAGGGTGCCGCCGGTGGGTAGCGGCCGCAGCTCGCGGTGCACCGTGGTGTGCCGGCCCTTCTTGTCGGCCGCGCGTACGGTGTCGGTGGCGAAGACTTCCGCGCCCAGCAGTGCGTTGGCAAGTGTGGATTTACCCGCACCGGACGGTCCCAGCAGTACCACCGTGCCGCTCAGTACCGCGACCAGCACGTCGAGACCGAGCTCGGCGGTCGCGCTCACCGCCAGCACCGGTGCGCCCGGCGCCACGGCCCGGACCTCGTCGAGCGGTAGGTCCTCGGCGGTATCCACCTTGGTGAGCACGACCACGGGCTGGGCGCCGCTTTCCCAGACCAGGGCGAGCATCCGTTCGATGCGCCCCAGATCCACGTCGCTGTCGGCGGGCGCGCAGATCAGCACGGTATCGACATTGGCGGCCAGTACCTGGCTCTCCGCCCGCCCGGATGCCGCGGAACGGGTGACGACGGTCCGGCGGGGCAGTTGGGCGCGGACATGGGAACGAGCGTCCAGGCTCACCCAGTCGCCGGTGCACAGACCGCTCACCGGTGAGTCCGCGCGGGGGCAGGTGGCCCGGGCGGGCCCGGTGGGCGTCACCACATCGCATTCGCCACGGTCCATCCGGACGATGCGCGCGGGAACACAATCGGCGTCGAGGAGCGGGAGGTAGTGCGCGGCTACGGCTTCTGTCCAGCCGTAAGGGACGAGTGGGTCGAAGTCGACCATGAGGAAGAAGATCCTTCGTCGGGCGCCGAGCCCGACGGGCTCAGCGAGTGGAGTTCGAGAGGGAGAACGACGGGGCGGTACGAACCGGTGCGGTCCGCCTCGCCACGGCAATCCGGGCGACCGTCACGTTCTCCACCTCCTTCACGACTCGCTGTTGCCGGATACTCTGGCACGGCTACTTCCCGCGTGCAATTCTTTTTCGCGGCGCCCGACGAGTGGACGAGGTACCGGTGGACGCCTCGGTCAGGCGATCGCGTAATCACCGAGTCCGGGTTCGAGCAGATCGAAGACCCGCCCGGCTTCCTCGATCATCCTGGCCACGAGGTGCTCGGGCGAGTGCCCGAGCATCGTCAGCTCCTGCGCCCGCTGGAACAGCAGCCGATGCGCGGCGCCCAGCTGGGCGGCCGCGGCCCGGCGGGTGAGGTCGTCGCCGGGCAGGGTGGCGGCGAGTGCGTGTTCGCGGAGTTCGTGCAGTTCGCGCAGCCGCGCGACCAGGGTCGGGCTGTCGGCGATCATGCGGCATACCACCGACGTAATTTCATCCCGCGACGCGCGAGCGGGCAAGAGCTGCGTCAACGCAGCAGCGGAGCCACACCGTGGCCCGGGGTCGGACGAGGAAAGCAGGGCGACGTGCGCACAATTCGCTTCACCGAGTATCCGGAGGTCACCGCGGCGGCGAGCGGAGCCGGTCATCTGGCCGTGCAGATCGCGCGAGCGTGGGGCGCCACACGGGTGGTCGGTGCGGTCGGCTCGGATGACAAAGCCGGCTTCGTCCGCGAATGCGGCGCGGACGCGGTGGTGACCTACGACGAGCCGTGGTCCGAACGATTCGATGTGATCGCCGACGGAGTGGGCGGTGCGCTGGTGTCGCGGGCGGTCGACGCGCTGTCGCCGTACGGATGTCTGGTGGTCTTCAGCGCGGGTGGCGGCACCGTGGCAGCGGGAAGTCTGCTCGCGGAGCACAAGACCGTCACCGGTTTCTCGATAGGCCTGCCGGCGCGCACCGAGCCGGAACGGATCGAGAACCATCGTCGGGAGCTGTGGCAGCTACTCGCGAACGGCGCGATTCGTCCACGGCACACGGTCTATCCGCTGGAACGATCGACGCGGCCCTGGCCTCGATCGAGGCGCGCCGGAACACCGGACGCGTGGCCATCCGGATGAGCGCGCCGGTCGGCTGATCCGGCCCGGACCGGTGGCCGGCCGGGGAGCGTGTCCGCCGGCCGGGTGTCCGCCCGCGCCTGTGCGCCGGACCTCGCCGGGGAGAACAGGTCCGCGGCCACCGGCACGCCCCGCGCTCAGCGGTCGACCAGCGGGCGGCGTGGCACGCCGAAGAGTTCGGCGTCGCCGTGGGCGCGTTTGAAGTAGAGGTGCGCGTCGTGTTCCCAGGTGATGGCGATACCGCCGTGCAACTGAATGGTTTCCGCGGCGATCGTGGAGAACGATTCGGAACACTGCCGGCGGGCCACCCAGACATCCTCGGCGGCCGACGGCGCGTCCTCGGCCACCGCGAAGGTCGCGGCCAGGGCGGCCGATTTCGCGGACTCCGCGAGCACGTACATATCGGCCATCCGGTGTTTGAGGGCCTGGAAACTGCCGATGGCACGGCCAAACTGCACTCGTGACTTGGTGTACTCGACCGTGGCCTCCAGGCAGTACTCGGCCGCGCCGACCTGTTCGGCGGCGACCGCGGCCCACGCGACGCGGTGCAGATGTTCGATGATCGGCCCGGGTTCCGCGTCCCCCAGCCGACGGGCGGGAGTGGCGGTGAACGAGATCTCCGACAGCGCACGGGAGGGGTCCATGGCGGCGACCCGGCGCCGCTCGACACCGTCGGCGGCCGGGTCGACCTCGAAGAGACCGGTTTCGGTGACCACGATCAGAGTGTCGGCGACGGTGCCGTCGAGTACGTAGTGGGCCGTACCGTCGAGCGTGTCCCCGGTAGCCCGCACCCCGAAGTCGTCCCAGCCGCGGGCCGAGGCCCAGCAGAGGGCCAGGGTTCGACGACCCTCGGCGACCTCGGGCAGCAGCCGCGCGCAGGCCTCTCGGTCACCGGAGAGCAGCACCGCCTGGACGCCCAGAACCGCCGAGCCCAGCATCGGCACATCGGCCAGTGTCCGGCCGAGTTCGCCTACCACCAGCAAGGATTCGACCAGGCCCGCGCCGAATCCGCCGAACTCCTCGGGCACGGCCAGCGCGGCCACCCCGACCTGTTCGCACAACTGCGCCCACAGCTGTGGGTCGTAGCCCAGATCGGTGTCCATGGCCTTACGGATACCGGCTCGCGCATCACGTTTGGCCAGCAGTCCCCGGACCGCCGCCACCAGCTCCTGCTGTTCCTCGCTGATCATCTCTTCTCCCGTGGTTTCGGACGGATACCGGCAGGGCGATCGTGGCGTTCTCGCCGCCGCCCGCCGGTTCTCCGGTCAGGTGAGCGCGCCGGCCGGATCCGCGGCGGGTCCACTGCGCAGCGCCTCGGCGATGCGGCCGCGGTGCAGGTCCGGGGTGCCCCACGCGGTGCGCAGGGCGGTGACCCGGGTCAGCCACAGCGACAGGTCGTATTCGGCGGTGTAGCCGATGGCGCCGTGCACCTGCAGGGCGGCGCGGGCCGCCCGGTAGGCGGCGTCGGCGCAGGTCACGGCGGCGGCGGAGATATCGCGGGCGCTGTTGGGGGTCGCGGTGGTCAGCGCGGCCCGGTACAGCAGCGGTTCGGCGAGATCGAGCCCGATGAGGACATCGGCCAGTTTCTGTTTGACGGCCTGGAATTCACCGATCGGGCGTCCGAACTGTTTGCGCTGCTTCACGTAGTCGGTGGACGCGTCGAGTAGTGCCTTGCCCGCGCCGAGCAGCTGCGCCGCGTTGGCCAGGGCCCCGGCATCGAAACCGGCCGCGGCGGCCGCGGCGACCTGCGGTCCCTCGGCGACGAGTTCGTCGGCTTCCACCACCAACAGGCGGCGCGCGGGGTCCACCGAACGCACCGGTTCGCCGACCCGTCCGGTGCTCAGCCGGTCCCCGTCGGCGACCAGTACGAGGTCGACGCGGTCGGCGTCCACCGCCACCGCGCGACCACCGCGCCCGGTGAAGGCGACCGTGGCCGTCAGTGTGCCCTCGGAGATGCCCGGCAACCAGCGGCGGGCGGGCTCCGGATCGGCGAGCGCCTGGAGCAGCGCGGGGACGGCGGCCGCCGCCTCCGCCAGCGGGCCCGGGGCCGCGGCGCGACCGATCTCGACGAAGGCGACCACCTGGTCCAGTGGTTCGGCGCCGAGACCGCCGAACTCCTCGGTGATGGTCAGGCCGAATGCCCCGGCCGCGGCCAGCTGTTCGATCAGTGCCCGGCCGGGCCCCGGATCGCCCGTGCTCCACGCGCGCACCGCGGCGGTCGTGGACCCGGACTCGAACAGTTTGCGGATACTGGCACCGAAGTCCAGATGTTCCGGGCTGAGCGCGAATTTCATCGGCCACTTCCCCTCGGTAGGCCGAGGAGCCGCTCGGCGATGATGTTGCGTTGGATTTCGTTGGTTCCGGCGTAGATCGGGCCCGACAGCGAGAACAGGTAGCCGTCGGTCCAGCGGCTCGCCTGTTCGGCTTCGGGTCCGAGCAGATCCAGCGCGGTTTCGTGCATGGCGATATCGAGTTCGGACCAGAACACCTTGGTGATCGACGATTCGGCGCCGAGCTTGCCGCCCTCGTTCAGCCGCGTGACCGTCCCGAAAGTGTGTAGCCGGTAGGCCTCGCTACCGAGCCAGGCGTCCACCACCGCGTCGCGGGCCGCGGTGCCGGTATCGCCGCGTTCGGTCCACAGGTCGATCAGTCGTTGCGCGGTCGCGCTGAACCGGCCGGGACTGCGCAGTGAGAGACCGCGCTCGTTGCTGGAGGTGCTCATGGCGACCCGCCAGCCCTCGTTCGGTGCGCCGATCACCTCGCTGTCGGGAACGAAGACATCGTCGAGGAAGATCTCCGCGAATCCGGGCTCGCCGTCGAGCTGGGGGATCGGGCGGACGGTGACGCCGTCGGCGTCGAGCGGGAACATCAGGTAGGTGAGGCCGCGGTGCCGCTCGGCGGCGGGGTCGCTGCGGAACAGGCCGAACGCCCGGTCGGCGAACGCGGCCCGGGAACTCCAGGTCTTCTGACCGCTCAGCAGCCAGCCGCCCTCGGCGCGCCGGGCGGTGGAGCGGATACCGGCCAGATCGCTACCGGCCTCCGGCTCGGACCAGGCCTGGGCCCAGATATCGTCGCCGCGGGCCATCCGCGGCATGATCCGCTCCAACTGCTCGGGGGTGCCGTGCTCGAACAGGGTGGGGGCCAGCAGGAAGATACCGTTCTGACTCACCCGGCCCGGGGCACCCGCCGCGTAGTACTCCTGCTCGAAGAGCACCCATTCCAGCAGCGACGCGTCGCGCCCACCGAACTCGCGCGGCCACGACACCACCGACAGCCGGGCCTCGGCCAGCGTGCGTTCCCACGCGCGATGAGCTTCGAAGCCGGCTTCGGTGTCCATGGATGGCAGCGGTTCCGCGGGCACGTTCGCGGCCAGGAATTCGCGGACCTCCCGCTGGAATTCCCGGGTGCCTTCGTCGAGATCGAGATCCATTCAGTCTTTCCCGTCCGTATTCTTCGCGTCGGCCGTACTCGCCTGCGCTTTCATGGTCCTGGCGTTCATACCGCCCAGGGAATCCGTGCCTACCTCGGCATTGTGGGCGTGCGCGAAATGGTGGAGGCCGAACACCGAGTCCATTCCGGCCCGCATTCCCATGAGGTCCTCGGACTGGTTGACCGCTTTCTTCGTCAACGCCAGCCCGAATTGCGGCATGGCGGAGATCTTCTCGGCCAGCGCCATGGTCTCCGATTCCAGGTCGGCGCGCGGCACGACCCGGTTGACCATGCCCCACTCCTTGGCCTGTGCGGCATCGAACCGGTCGCCGGTGTAGAGGAATTCCTTGGCGGCCCGGGGACCCATCACCCACGGATGGGCGAAGTATTCGACACCCGGGATGCCCATGCGCACCACGGGATCGGAGAAGAACGCGTCGTCGGCGGCGATGATCAGATCGCACACCCAGGCCAGCATGAGTCCGCCCGCGATACAGGCGCCCTGCACCATGGCGATGGTCGGCTTGGGGATCTCCCGCCAGCGGCGGCACATCCCCAGATACACCTCCATCTCGCGGGCGAAGCGCTGGTCACCCCCGGGGCGGTCGATATGGTCCCACCACAGCGCGGCCTTGTTCTGGTACTTCACATGATGGTCGCGTCCGGGGGTGCCCAGGTCGTGGCCGGCGCTGAAGTGCTTCCCGTTGCCGGCCAGCACGATGACCTTGACCTCGGGGTCCTCGACCGCCCGCTCGAACGCGGCGTCGATCGCGTAGGTCATCACCGAGTTCTGGGCATTGCGGTAGTCGGGCCGGTTCAAGGTGACCACCGCGATCGCGCCACGGCGTTCGTAGGTCACCACATCGGGTTCGTAGGGAATGCCCCCGGCAGGGCTGTCCGACATCACGAATTCTCCTCACGTAGCTGGCGTTTGAGCACCTTGCCGCTGGCGTTGTAGGGCAATTCGTCGCGGAACTCGACGAATCGCGGCACCTTGAAATTGGCCAGTACCTTGGTGGCGTAGGAGAACACCTGGTCCTCGCTGAGCGCGGCACCCGGTTTCCGGACGATATAGGCCTTGCCCACCTCGCCCATCCGGGTATCGGGTACGCCGATCACCGCCACGACAGCGACACCGTCCAATCCGGCCAGGGCCTGTTCGATCTCGGCCGGATACACATTGAATCCACCGCTGACGTACATGTCCTTGAGCCGGTCGGTGATCTTCAGATAGCCGCGGTCGTCGATCACGCCGATATCGCCGGTGTGCAACCAGCCGTCCGCGTCGATCGTTTTCGCGGTGCTTTCCGGATCGTCCAGATAGCCCAGCATGACATTCGGTCCGCGCAGCAGGACCTCGCCCGCGTCGCTGAGCCTCAGCTCGAATCCGGCCATGGGGCGGCCACTGGTGGCGGAGATGGTCTCGGCGTCGTCGTCGACCCGGCACATGGTGCCGAATCCGGTGGATTCCGAGAGCCCGTACGCGGTGAGCACCACATCGAAATCCAGTTCCCGGCGCATCCGCTCCACCAGGACGACCGGTACCGGCGCCGCACCGGTGACCGCCACGCGCAGGCTCGCCAGCCGGTACTCGCCGCGGTCCGGGAAATCCAGGATGGACTGGTAGATGGTCGGCGGGCCGGGCAGGACGGTGATCTGCTCCTGATCGATGAGCCGCATGGTGGTCGGTACATCGAAAACGATCTGCGGGACGATCGTCGCCCCCGTGACCAGGCAGGCGATGATTCCGGCCTTGTAGCCGAAGCTGTGGAAGAACGGGTTGACGATCAGATAGTTGTCGTCGCTGTTCAGCGTCGAGCATTCGGTCCAGCCGCGGACGGCGGACAGCGTCTGCCGGTGCGCGATCAGGACGCCTTTGCTGCGGCCGGTGGTGCCGGAGGTGAACAGGATGTCGGACAGGTCCTCGGGGCTGATCGACTCCGCGTGCGCACGCGAATGTTCGCGGCTCACGCCGGCGCCGGCGGCCGCCAGCTCCGACCAATTCAGCGCGTCCTCGACCGGTTCCTCGGTACCTTCGACGGGCAGCACCACGACGGTATCGATCCGCAGATCGGGCGCCGCCGCACGGAGCTCGGCGAGCCGGTCGCGTTTGAGGAAGGTGCCCGCGATGAACAGGCCCTTGGCGTCGACCCGCCGCAGTACGTCGGCCACCTCGTCGGCGACGTAGCGGGTGTTGAGCGGGACCAGGGTCGCGCCGGCGTAGTGGGCGCCGAGCGCGGCGATCACCCAGTGATGGGTGTTGGGCGACCAGATGCCCACCCGGTCACCGGTCCGGATGCCGCGGGCGAGCAGGGCGCGTGCCACGTCCTGGACCTGTTCGAGCAGCTGGGTCCAGTCGAGCCGGATCGGTCCGTCGGCCAGCGCGGGCGCGGTGCCGTAGGTCTGGGCGGCGGCGTGCAGGGCCAGCGGTGTGGTCCGGTCCGTCGGTGGAATGTGCGCAGGGGTGGTCACGGGTGTCCTCGATGTCGTGCGGCCGTGGGCGGTGCGCGGTCTGCGAGCGGCGGTCTACAAAGCAAGTGCTTGGTAGGTTATCCTACCGGCGTGGGTGCTATCCAGACCTCAGAATCCGGTACCGGTCGCGACGGCGGGCGGCAATCGGCCGAACACGCCCCCGGGGCGCGGTCGACGGCCGAACGGACCAGCGTGGCCGCCCTGAGCGACGGCGAATTCGCCGCGCAGGCGCGAAGCTGGCTCGACGAGCAGCTCAGCGGTGAATTCCGGGAGTTGCGCGGGCTGGGCGGACCCGGCCGCGAACACGAAGCCTTCGACGAACGCCTGGAATGGGATCGCGCGCTGGCGGCCGCGGGCTGGACCTGCCTGGGCTGGCCGGTGGAGTACGGCGGGCGCGACGCGAGCGTGGCGCAGCAGATCATCTTCCACGAGGAGTACGCGAAGGCGAACGCGCCCGCCCGGGTCTCCCATGTGGGTGAGGAACTGCTGGGCCCGACCCTGCTGGCCTTCGGGACCGACGCCCAGCGCGACCGTTTCCTACCGGGGATCCGCACCGTCACCGAACTGTGGTGCCAGGGCTATTCGGAGCCGGGCGCCGGCTCCGACCTCGCCGCCGTCTCGACCTCCGCACGCCTGGACGGCGACCAGTGGTCCATCAACGGGCAGAAGATCTGGACCTCGCTGGCGCATGTGGCCGACTGGTGCTTCGCGGTCTGCCGCACCGAACCCGGTTCGAAACGCCACAAAGGCCTTTCGTATCTGCTGGTGCCGATGGATCAGCCCGGTATCGAGGTCCGGCCGATCGTGCAGCTCACCGGCACCTCCGAGTTCAACGAGGTGTTCTTCGACAACGCGCGCACCGATGCCGACCTCGTCGTCGGCGACCCGGGCGACGGCTGGCGGGTCGCGATGGGCACGCTCAACGTCGAACGCGGTATCTCCACACTCGGCCAGCAGATCCGCTTCGCCCGGGAACTCGCGGCGATCGAGAACCTGGCCCGCGAGTCCGGCGCCCTCGACGATCCGCTCCTGGCGGACAAGATAGATCGTGCCTGGGTGGGGCTGCGGGTCCTGCGCGCCCACGCACTGCGCACCATGGCCGAGACCGCCGACGACGGCGGCCAGGCCTCGGTGGGCAAACTGCTCTGGGCCAACTGGCATCGCGGCCTCGGCGAACTCGCCATGGCAGTGCGCGGCGCCGCCGGACTGGTCGCCGCGGACGGCGATCTCGACGAATGGCAGCGGCTGTATCTGTTCACCCGCGCCGACACGATCTACGGAGGTTCGAACGAAGTGCAGCGCAACATCATCTCCGAGCGGGTGCTCGGTCTTCCCCGTGAGGCCCGGCAGTGAGCGGGCCGCTGTCGGTCGCGCCCCCGCAGACTCCGGCCCACGGGCTACTCACCGGCCGCCGGGCCGTGGTCACCGCGGCCGCCGGCACCGGGATCGGGTCCGCGACGGCTCGCCGGTTGCTCGCCGAAGGCGCCGATGTGGTGGTCTCGGATTGGCACGAACGGCGGTTGGAATCCACACGTGCCGAACTGTCCGAGGAGTTCACCGACCGCAAGGTCGCGGCGATCGCCTGTGATGTCACCAGCACCGAACAGGTCGACGAACTGGTCCGCGGCGCGGCCGCGGCGCTGGGCGGGGTCGATATCTTCGTCAACAATGCCGGGCTCGGCGGCGAGACGCCGGTGGTCGATATGACCGACGAACAGTGGGACCGTGTCCTCGACATCACCCTCAACGGCACCTTCCGCTGCACCCGGGCCGCGCTGAACTACTTCCGCGACGCGAAACACGGCGGCGTGATCGTGAACAACGCGAGCGTGCTCGGTTGGCGGGCCCAGTACGGTCAGGCGCACTATGCCGCGGCGAAGGCCGGTGTCATGGCGCTGACCAGGTGCAGCGCGGTCGAGGCGGCCGAGTTGGGGGTCCGGATCAACGCGGTGTCGCCCAGCATCGCCCGGCACGCCTTCCTGGACAAGACCAGCTCCAGCGAACTGCTCGACCGGCTGTCCGAGCGTGAGGCCTTCGGCCGGGCGGCCGAGCCCTGGGAGGTCGCGGCCACCATCGCGATGCTCGCCAGCGACTACACCACCTATCTCACCGGCGAGGTGGTCTCGATAAGCAGCCAGCGCGCCTGAGCGCCCGTCCCGGCCGGTTGGCCCGTCCGAACCGGAACCGTTCCTCGGCGGCGCATCGGGCGCTCGGCCGCCACCGCGTTCATCGGCGTGCGGTCACCTCGGCGGGCCGGTGCTGTGCCGTGCCTGCCGTCGATTTCCGAACGGTCGAGCCGGTGCCGGCGGGGTTCTGGCGTGCCCGCGTCCGGTACCGCCGGATGCCTCCTCGATCGGACGGCGGGTGTGCCGGGTTCGGTGGATTGCGCGGCGCCGTCGACAATGCGCAGGCGCGCGCCGCAGGCCGGTGCAGGCCCGGAGCTCGGCCGGCGGTGAGCTCCGGTGTGGGTCGCCTGCGAATTCGGCGTGTGTAGACGCGGTTCAGGCGCGGGTCAGCGCGAAGATGCGCAGGTCGCGGTCGGTGCGCTTGCGGTAGGCGGCATAGGCGCCGGTGATCTCGACGAAACGTTCGAATACCGATTCCGCGGTCGGCCCGTCGACCCGGGTGGCGGTGACCGGTATGCGTTCGCCGGCGATGGAAACGGTCGCGGCCGGGTCGGCGAGAAGATTGGCCGTCCAGGCCGGGTGGCGGGCGCCACCGAAGTTGCTGCCGATGACGTAGAGGGTCGCACCGTCGTGTACGCACAGCAGCGGCTGGGTACGCGGCTGTCCCGACCGGCGACCCGTTGTGGTCAGCAGGATCACCGGTGCTCCGATCGGCCCGAGCACGGTGTAGCGGGCATCGGTGCGTTCGAGTACCCGGCGGTCCAGTGGGGTGAGAGCGCGGACCACCCGGGAGCCGAACTTCGTGCCTGCGAACCTGTCTGCCGCACGGGCCAACGGGCTCTCCGGCGAACCCCATTGTCGCTGCGGAAAGGGTGTCGTCATCCGGTGAATATACCGACGGGACCGGTGCGCCCCCGGGGTGCGGCGGGCCCGGGTTCGCTGTGGCTCCTCGCGCAGCGAACGGTGGATCGCCGAATCGGTCGCCTGAATTCGGCATGCGGCGGAACCGGTTCGGGATATCGGCCGTCCAATCAATCGGAAGCAGTGCGGAGTTCGTACCTCTTCCGAGACGCGGGCCCGAGGGGTCCGGCTCCGACAGGGAGGGGGGAGCCGGAAACCTCGGGTCCGCCGGTCACCCACCGCCCATGGACCAAGCAAATGCTTGGTTGTATCATGGCGGGGTGACCGCACCCGACCCCTCGAAATCGGCCCGGCGAACCGAACTACTCGATATGGCGGCCGAGCTGTTCGCCGAACGGGGCGTGCGCGCCACCACGGTGCGTGATATCGCCGACGCGGCGGGCATTCTCTCCGGCAGCCTGTACCACCACTTCTCCTCGAAAGAGGGGATGGTGGACGAGATTCTCCGCGGATTCCTCGACGAACTGTTCGGACGCTACCGGGAGATCGTCGCCGCCGGGCTGAATTCGCGTGCCACGCTGGAAGCCCTGGTGCTGGCCTCCTACGAGGCCTTCGACCGATCCCACGCGGCGGTCGCCATCTACCAGTCCGAAGCCAAACGCCTGCGCGCCGCCGAACGCTTCGCCTACATCGACGACTACAACCGCGAATTCCGGGAGCTCTGGCGCCGCGTCCTCACCAGCGGCGTCGCCGACGGCAGCTTCCGCCCCGAACTCGATATCGACCTGGCCTACCGCTTCCTGCGCGACACGGTCTGGGTCGCGGTCCGCTGGTACCAGCCCGGTGGCGGGTCGATCACCGTCGACACGCTCGCCAAGCAGTACCTCACCATCGTGCTCGACGGGCTCACCGTGCCGGGCCACACCGATTAGGAGAAGTTCCATGGCAACAGCTGCCCGCCGCCCTTATGCACCGTTGCGTGAGGCGTATGTGATCGATGCGGTGCGCACCCCGGTCGGGAAGCGCGGTGGTGCGCTGGCGGAGGTCCATCCGGCCGATCTCGGCGCGGCCGCGTTGCAGGGCCTGCTCGGCCGCAATGCGATCGACCCCGCCCGGGTCGACGATGTGATCGTCGGCTGCGTGGACAATGTCGGCCCGCAGGCCGGCAATATCGGCCGGACGATGTGGCTGACCGCCGGATATCCGGAGGAGGTCCCCGGTGTCACCGTGGACCGGCAGTGCGGGTCCAGCCAGCAGGCCATCAACTTCGGCGCCCAGGCCATCATGAGCGGTACCGCCGAGGTCATCGTGGCCGGCGGGGTGCAGAACATGAGCGCCATCCCGATCTCCGCGGCCATGATCGCCGGTAAGGAGTACGGCTTCGATTCGCCGTTCGTCGGCGCCCAGGGCTGGGATCACCGTTACGGCACCGGCGAGGTGTCGCAGTTCCGCGGTGCGCAGATGATCGCCGAGAAATGGGGGATCACCCGCGAGGAGATGGAGCAGTGGGCGTTGCGCAGCCACGAGCGCGCCCGCGCCGCCATCAAAGCGGGCCGGTTCGACAACGAGATCGTGCCGGTGGGGGATTTCTGGATCGACCAGGGTCCGCGCGAGACCAGCCTGGAGAAGATGGCCTCGCTGCCCGCACTGGAGGAGGGCAGCCCGCTCACCGCCGCGGTCGCCTCGCAGATCTCCGACGGTGCCAGCGCCACACTGCTCGCCTCGGAGTGGGCGGTCGAGGAATACGGCCTCACCCCGCGCGCCCGCATCATCCACGTCAGTGCCCGTGGCGCCGACCCGCTGTACATGCTGACCGCACCCATCCCCGCCACGCGGTGGGCGCTGGAGAAGACCGGCCTGACCATCGACGATATCGACGTGGTCGAGATCAACGAGGCCTTCGCCCCCGTGGTGCTGGCCTGGTTGAAGGAGACCGGCGCCGACCCGGAGAAGGTGAACGTGAACGGCGGCGCCATCGCACTGGGTCACCCGCTCGGCGCGACCGGCGCGAAACTCTTCGCCACCCTGCTGAACGAACTGGAGCGGATCAACGGCCGTTACGGCCTGCTCACCATCTGCGAGGGCGGCGGCACCGCGAACGCCACCATCATCGAAAGGCTCGATCGCTGAGGAGGTGGTGGCGGCAATGTCGCCACCACCTCGGCTCGGCCGGCGAACCCGTGACCGGGACATCGGCCCAGCCGGCGACATCGGTGACCGTGGCCCGGCGTAGACCCGCCCGGCCCACGGTGTACTCGGGCATCACGTCGAGCAGCGCGTCCAGCGCGATCCGGTCTTCCAGGCGGGCCGGCGCCGCACCCGGGCAACTGTCGATGCCGTAACCGAAGCCCAGGTTGTGCCCGGAATGCGGCCGGTCGATATCGAAGCTGCCGGCATCGGGAATTGCCCGCTCGTCGCGCGTGGCCGAGGCGAGCAGCATCAGTACGAAGCTGCCCTGCGGAATGGTCCGGTCGTGCAGTCGCACCTCGCTGCGGGTGTAGCGCAGGCCGTACTCGACGGGCCCGTCGTAGCGCAGCACTTCCACGAAGGCCGCGGGGATCTTCGACCGATCGGCGCGCAGGGCGCGCCACTGCTCCGGGTGGTCGGCGAAGAGAACGGCCGCGATGCCGACGAGTTCGGCGACGGTTTCGACGCCCGCCGCCGAACTCGCGCGGGTCATGCCGGTCATGCGCGAGCTCATTTGGCCGATGGCGGAGGGCGACGACGCCGATATCGTCGCCGCGGCGATCATCCGGCCGGCGGCCTGGCACTCCGTGATCCGGAGCGACGACCGGGCGATATTCCTGGCTCAGCTACGGCATGTGGCGGGTATCCCACCGACCGGTCTGGAAATAGATAGTTAGCCTATGTAATAATATTTGGGTGCAGCCGAACCCGGTGACCGATGTGGACGACACTGTCGTCGATCTGCTGGTCACCGCGGGTCGGCTCACGCGCGCGGCGGGAATGCTCAGCGTCGACGACCTGCCGCGCGCCACCGTGCGCGCACTGGCAGTGCTCGACGAACACGGTTCGGTGCGGATCAGCGAATTCGCTCGTATCGATCGCACGTCGCAACCCACGGCAACCGCGCTCATCGCCCGTCTGGTGGGGGAGGGTTACGCCTCCCGGCACCGCGACCCGGACGATTCGCGTGCGGTCGTCGTCCAACTCACACCGGCCGGGCGTGCCCGGCTCGCCGCCACCCGTGCCTCCATGCGCGAGGCGCTGTCCGGCCCGTTGTCCGGCTTCGACGCCGAACGCCTGACCGGACTCGCCGCCGAGCTACGGGACCTGCTGGCGGCGATCCGGGAATCGGCCGGGCACCACACGCAATCGAGGTAAGACCGATGAGCACCAGGAGCAGGACGGCCACCGGGCCGGACAGTACGAGCGCGTCAGGCCCGGAGGCGGTAGCGCAGCGTAACCACGCAGGGCCCGCGCTCGGACTCGATGGACACAGTACGAGCGCGTCAGGCCCGGAGGCGGTAGCGCAGCGTAACCACGCAGGGCCCGCGAGCGCACTCGATCCACACAGCACATCGACCGGGCAGCCGAAGGCGGTCTGGGCCGTCGCCTTCGCCAGCGTTATCGCGTTCATGGGCATCGGCCTCGTCGATCCGATCCTCGAGCCCATCGGTGAACAGCTCCACGCGTCGCCGTCACAGGTATCGCTGCTGTTCACCAGCTATATGCTCGTCACCGGCGTCGCCATGCTGGTCACCGGCGTGGTCTCCAGCCGGTTCGGCGCGAAGAAGACCCTGCTCGCCGGTCTGGCCCTGATCATCCTGTTCGCGGCCCTGGCCGGTATGTCGGGGACGGTCGGCCAGATCGTCGGCTTCCGCGCGGGCTGGGGGCTCGGCAACGCCCTGTTCATCGCCACCGCGCTGGCCACCATTGTCGGAGCCGCCAGCGGCGGGGTCGCACGCGCGATCATTCTCTACGAGGCGGCGCTGGGTATCGGTATCGCCACCGGGCCGCTGCTGGGCGGCGTGCTCGGCGGGATCAGCTGGCGCGGGCCCTTCTTCGGCGTATCCGTGCTCATGGCCGTCGCCTTCATCGCGATCGTCGTACTGCTCCCCGAGGGACCGAAAGCCGCGAAGCCGACCTCACTGGCCGCGCCGTTCAAAGCGCTGCGCCATCGCGGCCTGCTCGTCGTGAGCATCACGGCCCTGCTGTACAACTTCGGTTTCTTCACCCTGCTCGCCTACACCCCGTTCCCGCTGGACATGGGCACCTACGCGATCGGCTTCATCTTCTGTGGCTGGGGCATCCTGCTGGCCGTGGCCTCGGTGTTCTTCGCACCCGAGTTGCAGCACCGTTTCGGCACGCTGCCGATGATCGCCGTGGCGGTCGGGCTGTTCGCCGCGGATCTGGCGGTGATGGCCTTGTTCGCCGAGCACAAGCCCGTACTGATCGTCGGTGTCGTCCTCGCGGGCCTGTTCCTCGGTGTGAACAACACGCTGATCACCGAGGCCGTCATGATCTCCGCTCCGGTGGAACGCTCGACCGCGTCGGCGGCCTACAGCTTCGTCCGCTTCGCGGGCGGCGCCGCCGCACCGTGGCTGGCGGGCAAACTCGGTGAGACCAGCGTTTCGCTGCCGTTCTGGGTGGGCGCGGTCTGCACCGCCGCCGGTGTGGTGGTGCTGCTGGTCGGCCGCTCGGCCCTGGCCCATATCGACGACCACGACCCCGCTCCCCACAGTGTGGAGGAAGCGCAGGCGGTCACGGTCGGTGACTGACCTCCACAAGAGGTCTTCCGCGGGCCCCGCCGACCGGCG
>NZ_JBEXLL010000080.1:0-30001 GCF_040609955.1 Nocardia sp. NPDC004568 | reverse complement strand
ACCCGCCCGACGGCTCGCGCCTGTGGCCCGCCGGTGTGGTGATCTGGTTGTGCACACTGGTGATCGGCATGCTGCTGCGGCTGATCGCCGCGACCGCTGCGCGCCAGCCCAGTAGGAAGAACGCCAGCACCAGCGCCGCCACCACGATGAAACTGAAGGCGGTGCCCTGACCGGCGACCACCCGCAGCAGCATGCCGATCACCAGTGTGCACAACCAGATCACCACACCGGCGGGCCACAGGCGCGAGCCGTCGGGCGGGTCCTGACCGGCGCGGCCGCGCTCGGCCAGTACCGCCGCGATCCAGCCCACGGCCAGCCCGGCCACGAAGGGCCACGCCGTGTGCAACAGACCGGTGAGCACGGCCTCGTCGTGACTGCGGCGGCCGATGGCGCAGAACAGCACCACCAGGACGAAGTCGGCACCGATCGCAGCGAACCATTTCACTCCGAGCAGCCTAGTCGCGGTTCCGGCGACGCGGCCACGGTGTGCCGGACCGGCTCAGGCGTTGCGCTGAGAGAATTCCTTCTCGTATTCGTCGTCCTCGGCATTGCGGGTACGGAACAGGAACGCGAAGACGATCCAGCCGATGATCGCGATCAGCACGAAACTCACCAGCCGGTACACGAACGCGGCGGCGACCGCCTGCGCCGCCGGCAGCCCGGCGGCCGCGGTGAGACCGTAGATCAGTGTCGCGTCCACATAGACGATTCCGCCCGGCGCGAACGGGATCGAACCGACGGCCTTACCCGCGGCGAACGCGATCAGCAGTCCGGCCCAGCGGGGATCGCCGCCGATGGCGTAGCAGGCGGCGCCGAGGCAGACGATATCGGCGAACCGGTGGATCACCGCCCACCAGGTGACCCACGCGCCGTCCCGGGTGCCCAGTTTCACCGATTCGACCTGATCGAGCATTTCCCGGATCTTGTCGATACCGGTATCCACGGATCGTTTGCGTACCCGGTTCACCAGCAGCAGTGCCCGGTGCAGCACCTTCTCGAGTGTGCCGGGATGCCGTGAGGCGTAGTTCCCCGCCCAGACCAGCGCCACCACCGCGGCCACCGACACGAGCAGGTTCACCGGACCCACCCGGCCGCCCGCGAGCACGGTGCCGAGCACGCCGATCAGGGCCAGGCCCGCCGCGGAGACCACCCCGGAGAAGACCAGCTGCCAGGATGCGACCACCGGGCTGGCGCCCCAGCGCCGGGTCTGCCGATAGGTGAACGCGGTGGAGAACACCTGCCCGGCGGGCAGGGTCACCGACATGGCGGTGGCGCCGTAGACGACCGCCACCGAGCGATGCTGGCTCACCTCGACGCCGCCCGCGCGCAGGAGCTGTTTCTGGACGTGGCCGAACCCGGTCATGGACAACATTTGCGCCGCGATACACAGCGCGACCCAGCCCCAATGAATTTCGGTGAGTTTGCGCCACGATTCGTGTAATCGCGGCCACAGATAAAACGCTTCGCCTATCAGCAGGAGAAGCACGATCGAAACGGCCAGCCATTTGAGCACCCGGAATCTGCGGCGGCGATTCTCGGTGTGCTCCGCTTCTCCGGCCCCGGGCACAGCAGCGGTACCCGCTGCATCACCGTCGGCCGTCACGGGCCCAGCCTAATGGACACCCCCCGCCGCGGTCCGCTGCCTGGTCCGATACCGCCGTCGACGCGCTAGTCCGCGGTTTCGCTCGGCCAGGACAACCGGGTCTTACGGCGGCGGCCACGCAATTGCACCTCTTCGCCCGCCGTCCAGTGCCGCTGCTCGCTGTCCTCCGCGAAATACAGTGCCGACCCGGAGGCCAGCACCCGGCCCGGATGATCTTTGGCGAGTTCGGTGAGCCGGGACGCCTCGTTCACCGGGTCCCCGATAACGGTGTATTCGAAGCGGTTGGCGGCACCGATATTCCCCGCGACCGCCAACCCCGCGGAAACTCCGATACCGATATCCAGTCCGGCGACCGCCCGCAAGGCCTCGCGCAGATCGCGGGCGGCGGCCAGTGCGGCCGTGGGCGCGTCCGGGCGGTCCAGCGGCGCGCCGAAAATGGCGAGAGCGGCGTCGCCGACGAATTTGTTGACGAACCCGTGGTGGCGGTCGATCACATCCACCACGACCCGGAAGAATTCGTTGAGCAGGCTCACCACCTCGGTGGGCGGGTGTTCGGCGGCGGTCGCGGTGGAGCCGACCATATCCACGAACAGGACTGCCACGAAGCGCGTTTCCCCGCCGAGTTCGGTGCCGTAGTCCAGGGCACGCTGGGCCACCTCGGCGCCCACATGCTGACCGAACAGCTCCTGCAGCCGCTGCCGGGTGGCCGCCTCCTCCATCATCCGGTTGAAACCCACCTGCAGCAGACCGATCTCACTTCCGTCGAAGACCTCCACCTGTACATCGCGGGCGCCGTTCTGCACCTGGTCGATGGCCTGGCTGAGCTGACGCACCGGGTCGGAGATGCTGGACGCGGTGAGCATGGACAGGGCCAGCGCCTGCATGATCACCACCCCGCACAGCAGCAGGATGGAGACCGCCAGCGACTGCGCGGAGAACTTCACATCCGACGAGATCTGGGTGACGCACAACAGCACGATGGCGATGGTCGGGGCGAAGGTGCCCATCCCCCAGGTCATCGCCATCCGGGTGCCGACCCCCGGGGTGAGGGTGTGGTCGAAACGTCCGGCGGTGAGCGCCTCGGCCGCGACCGGGCGCAGGATACGTTCGCCGAGCATGTAGGTGAAACCGAAGACGATGGTCGCGGCCATGCATTCGGTGATGATCACGGCGCCGGCCAGGGCCGGGGTCTCGGAGATGATCGCCGCGCCGAGGACGCCGCCCCCGAGAACCCACAGGGCCAGATGCAGAATCGCCTGCCGCAGCGGCGCGTGCAGGGCGGCCATCTGCTCCTGCCGGCTGGGCGGGCCACCTCGCACCTGCCAGCGCATCACCGGCCGCAGCATCAGTGCCGAGGCCGCCACGCTGAGGAAACCTCCGGTGAGGAACACGACCGCGGGGACCAGCAGGCCGACCTGGCGGGTGCCCGGTTCCTCGCCTTCGGGCACCGGCAGGCCGTACTGGATGAACGCCCACACCAAGACGGCGCCGAAGGCATTCGCGAGCAACATCGAGGTGAGGTACAGGGGCCAGCGCGTATGCATGGTCTGTTTGACCGCTTCCAATGGCGCTGACACGTGTACCAATCTAGCGCCCGGGGCCGACCGCTCTGTTTTCCCGGGTGAGGGGCATACCTCCGCATTCGCTCCGGCCGTGCGCATTGTGCCCACCTCGGCGTTCGCGCCGCTGCGCCGCTGCTCCGGCAGTGCGCGGCCGGTAGGTGGGCTTCGCTCACTAGGCTCGGTCGGGTGACCGAGCCCAAACCAGCTGCCGCAGACGCCGTTCACCCCATCGTCCGGCAGACCGCCGAATGGGCCTGGCGACTGCTGGTGATCTTCGCCCTGGTCGCGGTGCTGGCGGCCGCGGTGCGGCGACTCGACACGGTGGTGATACCGCTGGCCATCGCCATGCTGGCGGCCGCGCTGCTGGCCCCGCTGGTGGACTGGATGCAGCGCCGCGGGGTGCCGCGCGGGATCGGGGTTTTCGTCGCGCTGGTCGGTTCGCTCGGACTGGTCGCCGGCGTGGTGACCTTCGTGGTGGAGCAGTTCGTGGTGGGCGTGCCGCAGCTGTCCGACGAGTTCACCAACAGCATCCACAAGGTCCAGGACTGGGCCATCAACGGTCCGATGCACTTGAGCGACGACCAGATCCGCACTGCCGGTGATGCCGCCGTCCGGGCCATCCAGTCGAATCAGGACACGCTCACCAGTGGCGCGCTGACCACCGCGACCATGATCGGCCACATCCTCACCGGAACCTTCCTCACCCTGTTCATCCTCATCTTCCTGCTCTACAGCGGCGACCAGATCTGGCGTTTCGTCACCCGGGTCGTTCCGACCCCGCATCGGGAACGGGTGCGTACCGCCGGAGAACTCGGATTCGGCTCGCTGGTGGGCTTCGTCCGGGCCACCGTGGTGGTCGCCGCCGTGGACGCGATCGGAATCGGCGCCGGGTTGGCCCTGCTCGGCGTGCCGCTCGCGCTGCCACTGGGCTCGCTGGTGTTCATCAGCGCGTTCATTCCGATCATCGGCGCGTTCCTGGCCGGTTTCGTGGCGGTGTTCATCGCGCTGGTGACCAAGGGATTCGTGACCGCGCTCATCGTGCTCGGCATCATCGTCGCGGTGATGCAGCTGGAGGGGCATGTGCTGCAACCGTTGTTGCTCGGGCGTGCCGTGCGGATCCATCCGCTGGCGGTGGTACTCGCGATCGCCGCGGGCGTGGTGCTGGGCGGTATCGCGGGTGGTCTGCTGGCGGTACCGCTGGTGGCGGTGCTGAACACCGCGATCCGCTCGCTGCTCGCCACGGACCCCGAGGAGCTGCTCGGTGAACTGACGCCGGACCGTAAAGGGATCTATGTGGCCGAACCGGATTCTCCGGAGGACGGCGAGCATTCCGTGAGCGGACCCCAGGTGCTGGGCCGCTTCGATATCGGGGCGCTGCTCGCCGAGGCGCAGCGCCGGCTACCGCTGGCCCGGGTCGCCGACGCACCGCCGCGCAAGGACGGCTCGGAACCCGGGCCGGCCACCTCCGCCACCCGGCGAGAAACCGGAGATGAGCAGGGCTGACGTCGTAGCTGCCACCCCCGCATCCGGGAATGCCCTGATGCGGGATCCGGGCCGTGCTGGGTAATCTCGGTCCTATGAACGGCCCCGATCCGGTATTCGACGGTGCGGGTTCCGGTGGCCAGGTGGGCAACCGGGACCTGCGTGTATCCGACGCCGAACGGGAACATGTCGGGCAGCTCCTGCAGCGGGCGGTGGGTTTGGGCATGCTCTCCCTGGGCGAGTTCACCGAGCGGATGGACACCGCGCTGGCCGCCAAGACCCGCGGCGAGCTGAACTCGGTGCTCGTCGACCTGCCCGGGGTCCGGTTGATCGGCGAACCCGCCACCGCGCGGGCCGGTCACGGCAAACCGGTACCGCTGCCGCAACCCGGGGACACCGCCCGCGCGGGGCTGTCCGGGGTGGTGCAGGGCGGGGCCATCCGGCCGCGGATGTCGGGGGTGAGCCGCCGGGGCAACTGGCAGGTCGCGCCGATGTTGCGGGTCAACAGCTGGTTGTCCGGGGTGACGCTGGACTTCACCCAGGCGATCATGACCACCCAGGTGGTGGAGATCCAGGTCGACGACTACGCCAGCTCTCTCACCCTGGTGGTGCCACAGGAGGCCACGGTCGATCTGGACGGCCTCGAACTGGTCGGATCCAGTGTGAACAACAAGGTGCGCAGCGGTCCGCCGATCGGACCGCTGCACCTGCTCGTACACGGCCGGGTCCGGTTCGGCTCGGTCACCGCCAAACAACCCTTCGCTGCCCATTGGCGCCGGTTGCTCGGGCAATGAGCCGGGCTCCGGCCGGCGCTAGTCCTGTTCGCGGCGGCGCAGCAGTTCGTTCACGCTGACCGAACGGCCCTCGCTCTGCTGGTGGCGGCCCGAGTCGTCGGCCGGCATCCCGGCCTGCTGACGCCGGGCGGACCGCAGCCCCGCCATCCACGATTCGATGCTGTTGCGCTCGCGGGGGTCCGCGTCGTCCTGTGGGGCCGCGCCGCCGGCGGACTGCTGGGCCAGGCTGTCGGGCCGCGGTGCGGCGGGGCCCGGCCGTTCGGCGGGTCGGGTCGGCGGCTCCGGCACAGGATAGAGACCGGGGACAGCCGGGGGCTGAGCGCCCGGTACCCGGCGCGGGAGTTCGGGCAGACCCGAGGCGGGGCCGGCCGGCGTACTGCCGGGCTCGGGAGCCCGCGGGATCGGACGTGGCTGGGAACCCTGGTCCTGCCGGAGACGTGCGTCGGCCGGGCCCGGCTGTCCGTCCGGTCCGGGGCGGCGTGGCGGTAGGGGTGGTCGCGCCGGGCCCTGGCCGGGTGCCGGGCGATTGCCGTCGCCTGCCCAGCCGCCCGGCTGACCGGGACCGGGGCGACCGGGCGGCCGGCCCTCGGGCACCGCCGGACGCGGCGGGACGGGTGGCCGCGTCGCGCCACCGGGTTGTCCGGGCGCGCCGGGGATCCGCAGTGACGTGTCCGGCCGGGGGTTCACCGTGCCGCCCGTGGTCCGGGCCTGCTGCGGAGTGGGCGGCACCGGGGGAGCGTCGGCGGGGCTCGGGTAGACGGTGCGGCCGCCGGCGTTCTGGGTCTCGCCGTCCTCGGTCGGTTCGGAGGCGAACAGACCGCGCAGATTCGGGGTGGCGAAACCGGGCCGGGACGAGCCGGCCGGTGGGCGGCCCGGCCCACCCGGGCCCGGCGGGGTGCGCTGTCCGTCCGGTGGTGGGGCGGGCTGCTCCGCGCCCGGTTGGTGGGGCTGGGGACGGCCGGGTCCGGGTTGACCACCGGGAGTACGGCCGGGCAGCGGCCGGAAATCGGCGCGCGGGCCGGGCGCACGGCCCGGTTCGGCGGCGGGCCCGCCCGGACCGCGGCCGGGTTCCGGGGCTCGGCTCGGCAGGCGGCCCGGTGCCGGGACGGATTCCGCTCCGGGCTGCTGCGGGCTCCGGTTCGCCGGTTTCTCCGCGGGCACCTGCGTCGCGGCGGGCTGTGGGCCGTGGCCCTCGGCGGGCCGGGGTCCGCGCCCGGATTCCTCGGCCGCGCCGGGGCCGGCTTCGCCCGGGCCGCCGGCGGGTGGGTTGGCGCGCGGCCGGGTCGGGTCCGGCGGGGTGGGCATCTGCTGTTTGGGCGCCGTCGGGGCAGCGGTGGACTGTTTGCCGTCGGCCTTGCGTGGTCGCTTGGGTACCGCCTGCATATGGGCGGTGGGCGCGGCGGCCTCGATCTCCTCGCGGGTGCGTTTGAGTACCGGGGTCTTGCGCTGCTTCTCGGCGTCGACCGCCGGCATCTGCATGGTGACCGGGTCGGTGACCGGGGTGGTCTTGACCAGGTCGACCACATCGCCGCCGCCGGGCCGCTCGTCGGCCAGGATCGGTTCGCCCAGGCCGATCTTCTGCTGGATCCGCTTCATCCAGGCCGGGGCCCACCAGCAGTCGTCGCCGAGCAGTTTCATGGTCGCCGGTACGAGCAGCATGCGCAGGATGGTGGCGTCGATGATGAGCGCCGCGATCATGCCGTAGGCGATGTACTGCATCATCACCAGATCGGAGAACGCGAACGCGCCGGTCACCACCAGCAGGATCAATGCCGCGGCGGTGATGATGCGCCCGGTGTGCGCGGTGCCGATCCGCACCGCCTCGGTGGTCGAGGCGCCCATCGCGCGGGCTTCGACCATGCGCGAGAGCAGGAACACCTCGTAGTCGGTGGACAGGCCGTAGATGATCGCGATGATCAGCACCAGCACCGGCGACATGATCGGCTGCGGCGTGAAGTTCAGCAGGCCGGCGCCGTGACCGTCGACGAAGATCCAGGTCAGGATGCCGAGGGTGGAGCCGAGGCCCAGCGCGCTCATCAACGCCGCCTTGATCGGCAGCACCAGGGAACCGAAGGTGAGGAACATCAGCACCGTGGTGACGAGCAGCACCAGGGCGATCATCAGCGGCATCCGGTCCAGCAGCGCGTCGATACTGTCGCCCTGCAGGGTCGGCTGACCGCCGACGTACATGGTCACGCCGTCGGGTACGTTGATCGCCCGCAGGTACTCGACGGTCGGCCGGTAGTCCTCGGAATCGATGAGCGTCGCGCTGCTGCGGAAGACCCCGGAATGGGTCGCGGACTCCGACGGCACCGAGAAACCGGACGTGTCGGCCAGGCCCGGCGCCTTGTCGGCCTCGCGCACCACCTTCGCGATGGCCCGGGTGTCCTCGCCGACGAACACCAGCTGGATGGGGTCGGACTGGCGCAGCGGGAAGGTCTTGTCGAATTCCTCCTGCGCGACGCGGGTGTCGTTGTCCGGGGGCAGGTAGCGTTCGCTCATCCCGCCGAACGCCAGGTTCTTCACCGGGATGATCAGCAGCAGGAGCAGCACACAGATCGGAATGGCGATCTTGAGCGGATGCTGCATGACCCAGGTGGTGGCCCGGCCCCAGAAACTGGCCTCCACCTCCTCGGCGGATTTGGTCTTGCGGATCTGCTTGAAGCTGAGCATGTCCACCCGTTTGCCCAGCACACTCAGCATGGCGGGCAGCAGGGTGATCGAGGCCAGGGCGGCCAGCGCGACGGTCGCGATGGTGCCGTAGGCCATGGATTTCAGGAAGCCCTGCGGGAACAGCAGCAGGCCGCCGAGGCTCGCGATGATCATGGTCGCGGAGAAGACGACCGTACGCCCGGCGGTGACCACCGAGCGGCGGACCGCGGCGCGGGTGTCGTAACCCTCGGCCAATTCCTCGCGGAACCGGCTGACGATGAACAGGCCGTAGTCGATGGCCAGGCCCAGGCCGATCATGGAGACCACCGCGCCGACGAACGTGTTCACCTCGGTGACCTTCGTCAGCATCATGATGATGCCGTTGGCGCTGATGATGGTCAGGCCGCCGATGATCAGCGGCAGTGCCGCCGCGACCACGCCACCGAAGATGAAGAACAGCAGGATGCCCACGGCGGGGATGGCCAGGATCTCCATCCGGTGCTGGTCGTGGGCCATGGTGTCGTTCAGGGTGCCCGCTACCGGTTGCAGGCCCGCGACCTGCACGTTCACGCCCTCGATGTCGAAGACGTCCTTGACCGCGCGATAGTTGCGGACCATATCGGTGTCGTTGTCGCCGACGATCGCGATGGAGGCGAAGGTCTTCGTCTTGTCCTGGGAGCCGAATACCGCGGGCTGGGATTCGCCGGTCTCGGTCTTCCAGTAGGCGCCGTTCACCTTGGCGATCTGGTCCGGATGCTCCCGGGGCAGCCGGTTCAGGCTGTCGACGATCTTGTCGCGGAAGGCCGGATCGCTGTCGACGGTCTGGCCCTCGGGTGCGGTGTAGAGCACCAGCACATCGGCGTTGTGGTCGCGGCCGAACGCCTCGTCGGACAGTTCGGCGGCCTTCACCGATTCGGAGTTCGGATCGAACAGGCCGCTGGAGCTCAAATGGTCGGCCAGGC
This sequence comes from Nocardia sp. NPDC004568, assembly GCF_040609955.1. NCBI lineage: Bacteria > Bacillati > Actinomycetota > Actinomycetes > Mycobacteriales > Nocardiaceae > Nocardia > Nocardia sp. NPDC004568. Next base: position 20,946 of record NZ_JBEXLL010000080.1, on the reverse strand, counting down.
CGAGACCGTAGGCCCCCAGGCCCAGCATCCCGGCGACGACAACTCCGATGACGGCGAATCGCAACCGATAGACCAGATCGCCCCAGCGGGTGAACACTTAAGCGACTCCTTGTGCGGGGCGAGAGGTGAGCAGCGCCGACAGCGGCCGGAACGGCTGCAGCCAGGCACCCTCGTCGGGCAGCGAGTCGAGGCTCACCCGCGGCAGCGGTTCACGGAAAACTCCCGGGATGTCCTCGAGGTCGACGAATTCGAGAGTATCGGATGTTACTGCCCAACTCGCGTGCTCGCGGAAGCCGAGCACTTGAACCGGGATGCCGTCGGAGGCGAGTTGCTCCAGCGGCTCCCGGAAGGCCTGTCCATCGGCCGAGGCCACGATGATCCCGGCCAGGCCGGCGCCGCGGGTGCGCTGGGCGATATGGCCGAGCATGTCCGAATCGACATCGGAGTCCTCGTCGATCTTCGGTTTGGCGAAAACGGCGTAACCGACATTACGTAACGCCTCGACCCACGGCCGGACCACATCCGCGGTGCCGGGGGCGATATTGGTGAACACGGTCGCCTCGGGTTCCAGCCGGTTCTTCTCGCCGGCGGAGAGTTCGGCGGTGCGGGCCAGCAGCCACCGGCCGAGCGCGTCGAAGCGAGGCCGATAGGCGGCGGTGGGCCGCCCCCCGAGGATGGCGCCCAGGCCCATGTCCAGGTTCGGCGCGTCCCAGACCAGCAGGACCCGCCGCAGACCGTCGGTATCCGGCCCTACCGACTCGTCGCCGGATTCGTGCAGACTTCCGGCAACCTCGTCGCCGGCCGGGGCCATCTCACTGACGCTCATCATTCGATCTTGCCCCATATGAACTCGTTGATCGCACTACCGGCGGTGTGTGCCTTGCTCTCGAATTTGGTGACCGGCCGCTCGAAACCGATCGGCGCGGATTCCCGGTGCGCGGTCCCGGCTCCCCCGCGGGTCCCGTTCAACCCGATGAGCTGGGGTTCGGCCGCGCCGACCTCGGCGATGTGCTCGGCGTACCCGGCGTGGTCGGTCGCCACGTGCAGGATCCCGCCGGGCCGTAGCCGATCGGCGACGAGCGCGAAGGTTGCCGGTTGCAGCAGCCGGCGCTTGTGGTGGCGTGCCTTGGGCCACGGGTCCGGGAAGAATACGCGCACGCCGGTCAGCGATCCGGGAGCAATCATGTTCTCCAGCACGTCCACGGCGTCCCCGCGCAGCAGCCGGATATTGCCGATCTCCTCGCGTTCGATCCGCTGGACGAGCTGGGCCAACCCGGGCTGATAGACCTCGATACCGATCAGGTTCAGATGCGGTTCGGCCAGCGCCATGGCGGCGGTCGCCGTCCCGGTACCGCAGCCGATCTCGATGACCAGGGGTGCCGAGCGGCCGAACCACGCCGCGGCGTCGAGGGGTTCGTCGGCGACCTCGCGGCCGAGCACCGGCCAGCTGCGATCCCAGGATTTCTGCTGGTTGGGGGTGAGTGCGCCGCGCCGGGACCGGAAGCTGGTGACCCGGGGGTAGAGCCGGGAAGCGGCATGCCGTCGCCGCTGGCCTCCGGTATCGCCGGAGGTTTCCGAGAGGGCGACCGGAACGGACTCGGAGCTGGGGTGCACGGCGTCGTTCACAGCCCTATTGTCCAGCATGGCCGGTTCCGGGCCGCAACGGACCGGTAGGGGGCTACCCGTTGGTAGGGGGGACTCGGTCCGCACCCGCCGCGTAGCGGCCCCGGTTCTGACAGAATGCGCACCGGATAGAAGGGGGTGTGGCGCGTGTCGGCAGTCGAGGGATCGGACGGGTATATGCGGGAGGTGGGAGCCGGGGACCCGCTGGACCGGCTGATCTCCACGCTCCGGATGGGTGACGGAGCCGACGCGGGAATCGCGAACGGTATCGAGGTGGCGGTGCAGCGCTGGCGGACCCTGCCGCGCGCACAGGTCGCCGGGCGCGCCCGGGCGGGCCGCACCACCGTGGCCCGGGCGCTGGGACTGCGGCAGGCGGTGGAGACCGCGCCCGTCGACGAACCGGGCTTCCCCGACCCGGTGCTCGACGCCGATATCGTCGTCTACGTCCTGGCCAGCGCCCCCTCCCCGGGTGACCGGCGGCTGCTCGAGTCGCTGCGGCCGGAACGCACGATCCTGGTGCTGAACAAGGCCGACGCGATCGGCACCGGCTGGGCGGACGCGGTGGGCGCGGCCCGGCAGTTCGGCCGCGAGTTCCGGCTGCCCGCGTTCCCTGTGGTCGGTTCGCTGGCCGCGCGGACCATCTCCGGCGCCTTCCGGGAAACCGATCTGGCGCTGCTGCGCCGGTTGGCGCAATCCGGTATCGCGGCGGCGGTGTCCGCCGAGGCCTTCGTCTCCCCGGCGGTGGGTCCCGATACCGCCGAACGCGCGGAACTGCTCGAACGCTGGGATCTGTACGGGCTCGCCTGTGTACTGGCCGCCCTGGAACGTGAACCGGACCTCGCCCCGCAGACCGTGCTGCAGATCCTGCACACCGTCAGCGGGGTGGATCCGGTCGCGCGGCTGCTCGGCCGGCGCTACCAGCAGGCGATATCCCGGCGGGCGGGGATCCTGATCGATGAACTCACCCGGCTGGCGGCGCGTGCCGTGCCGCACGGGCGCAGCCGGGCGCGGGCCCTGATCACCGAATACCTGGACACCGACGAGGCCCGGTGGCTGGCGCTGTGCGGCGGTCTGGTCGACCCGGAGGTCGCCCATCTGGCTGCGGGCTATCCGCGGCCCGAACCCGAGAACGCCGACGACGCGCTGGCCCGTGCCATCCGATGGCGGGCGGTGGTGGCCGGAGATATGGCGCCGGGCGCGCGCCGCGCGGCAATCCGGGTCCACAACGGATATGTCCGGATGTGGGAGCGGATGAGCAGTGTCGGACTCTGATGCGGAGCCGGGACCGCCGGGCGCCTCCGGTAGCGCGGCGGCCGCCGGCACCGTGGTGGCGCCGATGCTGCCCGACGCGGTGGCCGAGGTGGTGGCGCGCTGGAATCCACAGGGTATGGCGTTGTTGCGGACGATTCCGGTCTCCGGCGCCGCGGCCGAGGTCCGGCTCATCGGCGCCGACGACGCGAACACCGCCCTGCTGCGTACCGAACTGACCCGCGTCGAACCCCGGATAGAGCTCAGCGCGCCCACGCCCGATCCGCGGGCGAAGGCCACACCGGGCAGTGTGGTGCTGCTGGTCCTCGACGCCGGCGTGGTGATCGGCGCGGCGGAGTTGGACACCGCACGCCGGCTGTGTGCCGAGGGGGCCCGCGTACTGCTGGTCCTCAACGGCACCCACGCGCACAAGGACTGGCAGCTGGTCCGCGACCGCAGCGCCGAACTGCTGGCCGCCGCGGAGCTGGACTGCGAGATCGTGCCGGTCTCGGCCCGGTTGGCTCTGGCCGCCCGGACCGGCGCCGACCCGGCGCTGCTCGACCGTTCCGGGCTGGCCACACTGCACGCCCGGCTGGTCGCGCTCACCACCGATACCGCGACCGCCGGCGCCCGCCGGGCGGCGGCCCTCGCCCAGGTCGTCGCCGGGACCCGGGAACGCATCGTGCAGGAGGAGGCACAGCTGCGGTCGGGTACCGAGGCCGAGGTGCTGCGGGCGGAGCGGGCCCGGCTGCTCGCCGATCGGGACGGCGGGCGCGCGGTGGCGGTATCCACCCTGCGGGCCCAGATCAATCTGGCCCGGGTGGACCTGCTCACCCAGGTCGGCTCCCGCGTCCGGGCCCTGCACGCCGAGGCCCGGGCCGAACTGGACAGCATGGATCGCGCGGCCCGGCGCGCCTTCCCGGAGCGGCTGCGGCAGGCGGTCGTGCAGCTGACCGGCACGGTGGATCTGGATATCGCCGCCCGGCTGACCGAATTGCGGGCGCGGGCGGCGGCCGCGCATCCGGCGAGCGTCCCACCCGCGGTGGGGACGCCCACACCGCGTTACGAGCCCGCGCCCACGCTCGGACCGGATCCGCAACCCCGGCGCGGGGGTGTCGAAGATCACCTGATGATCGTGCTGGGCGCCTCGGCGGGGGTCGGTCTGGGGCGGCTGATGGTGTCGCCGCTCACGCTGGTTCCGGCATTGGACGCGGCGAGCGTGCCGGTGACCCTGCTGCTCGGCGCGGGCGCGGCCGCCTGGGTGGTGCGGGCGCGCCGGCAGCTCGCCGACCGCGATCACCTGCGACACTGGGTCGCCGACGCGATGGCGAATGTAAAAGCCCAGCTGGAGCAGCGGGCGGTGACCGCGCTGGTGGAGACCGAATCCGACCTCTCCGACGAGATGGTGCGGGCCGCGGCGGCCGGCATGGTGGAGGTGGACCGCCGGGTCGCCGAACTGGAGGCGGCACTGCGCCGCGCCACCACCGGACAGCCCGGCCGGCTCGCCGCGTGTGCCCGTGACCGGCAGGTACTCGAGCAGTGGACCCCGCTCGCCGGAAAATAGTTTGTCCACCCCTATTGATCGGCAACCCGCTTCCATAGGGGGCGCAATACCGCGTTAACCTCTAGACAGGAACCTGGGCGTCCGCTTCGCGCCGCAGTACACTGCCTCGATCCGGCGGTGCACAGAATGGACCGTTGCGGAAGCCTCACCCGCCAATGGTGGCGCTAGGTGTTTTCGCGCTGGTCACGGGCCCAAGGGCCAGGGCGGAAGCATTCTTCGCCGCCCATTTCAGGAGAGTTTTCATGACCTCAGCGACCATTCCCGGTCTTCGTGGATCCGACGGCACCGCGCCGACCGAACACAGCGAACTGCTCGCCTGGGTTCAGGAGGTCGCCGAACTGACTCAGCCGGATCGCGTCGTCTGGGCGGACGGTTCCGACGCCGAATGGGATCGGCTCACCACCCAACTCGTCGAGGCGGGCACCTTCCGCAAGCTCGACGAGAAGAAGAAACCGAACTCGTTCCTGGCCTTATCCGATCCTTCCGACGTGGCCCGGGTCGAATCGCGCACGTTCATCTGTTCGAAGTCCGAGGCCGACGCCGGCCCGACCAACAACTGGATGGACCCGGCCGAGATGCGGGCCACGATGACCGAGCTCTACCGGGGCTCGATGAAGGGCCGCACCATGTACGTGGTGCCGTTTTGCATGGGCCCGCTCGGTGCCGAGGACCCCAAGCTGGGTGTCGAGATCACCGATTCGGAATACGTCGTGGTGTCCATGCGGGTGATGACCCGGATGGGCCGGGCGGCGCTGGAGCTGTTGGGCACGGATCGGCCCTTCGTGAAGGCACTGCATTCGGTGGGCGCGCCGTTGGCCGAGGGCCAGGCCGACGTCCCGTGGCCGTGCAACGACACCAAGTACATCACCCACTTCCCCGAGGACCGCGAGATCTGGAGCTACGGTTCCGGCTACGGCGGTAACGCGCTGCTGGGCAAGAAGTGCTACTCGCTGCGGATCGCCTCGGCCATGGCCCACGACGAGGGCTGGCTGGCCGAGCACATGCTGATCCTCAAGCTGATCTCCCCGGAGAACAAGGCCTATTACATCGCCGCGGCCTTCCCGAGCGCCTGCGGTAAGACCAACCTCGCCATGATCCAGCCGACCGTGCCGGGCTGGCGGGCGGAGACCCTGGGCGACGATATCGCCTGGATGCGTTTCGGCAAGGACGGCCGCCTCTACGCGGTGAACCCCGAGTTCGGTTTCTTCGGCGTCGCGCCCGGCACCAACCGTTCCTCCAACCCCAACGCCATGGAGACGCTGGAGGCGGGCAACACCGTCTACACCAACGTCGCCCGGACCGACGACAACGACGTGTGGTGGGAGGGGCTCGAGGGCGAGCCCGATCATCTGATCGACTGGAAGGGCAACGACTGGTACCTGCGGGATACCGAGACGCTGGCCGCGCACCCCAACTCCCGGTACTGCACCCCCATGTCGCAGTGCCCGACCCTGGCACCCGAATGGGACGACCCGCAGGGTGTGCCGATCTCGGCGATCCTGTTCGGCGGTCGCCGCAAGACCACGGTCCCGCTGGTGACCGAATCCTTCGATTGGCAGCACGGCGTGTTCATGGGCGCCACGCTGTCGTCGGAGCAGACCGCGGCGGCCGAGGGCAAGGTCGGTACGGTCCGGCGCGACCCGATGGCCATGCTGCCGTTCCTCGGCTACCACGTGGGCGACTACCTGGGGCACTGGATCGATCTCGGCAAGAACGCCGACGCGGCCAAACTGCCCAGGATCTTCTACGTGAACTGGTTCCGGCGCGGTGACGACGGCCGCTTCCTGTGGCCGGGCTTCGGCGAGAACTCCCGGGTGCTGGAGTGGATCGTCGGCCGTATCGAGGGTTCCGCCGAAGCCGAGAGCACCGCTATCGGTCAGGTGCCGACCGCCGCGCAGATGGATCTGGACGGCCTGGATGTCGATGCCGCCGACGTGGACGCGGCGCTCGCGGTGAACGTGGACGAATGGCGGGCCGAGATCCCGCTCATCGAGGAGTGGTTCGAGTTCGTCGGCGACAAGCTGCCCTCCGGCGTGCGCGACGAGTTCGAGGCGCTCAAACAGCGCGTGCAGTAGGCAGGGCGGCAGTCCGGGCCCGGCCCGGGTGAGTCGATTCCGCTTCACGACCCGCGGCGAACACCTGTTCGCCGCGGGTCGTGTCGTATCGCGGGCGATACCCGCCGCGCGGCGGCGCGGAGACGGGTTCGCGGAGGTGGGGTGCCTTACTCTGGGTATGTCCTGGATTCAGACCACGCACTCCCCGATTGGACGTCCCCGTATCGCCCGATCGGCTCCCGCCGTCATTATCCGTGGCCGAGCCGATCACCCCTGAGAGGTGGTTGGAGCATGGCCGACGATTTCCCGACCCCGCAGTTCTCCGGCGGTGTGCCGGTCAGTACGCCGTTGTGGCGGGTGGTGGCAGGGATGCGGGCGGTTCTTCCGGTCGGCTGGCGGGTCGATGTGGTCGTGCACGGCGATCCGGCGCACGGCGGCACGCCTGTTCTCCGGGCTTTGCCGGCCACCGATTAGTTTGCTACACGAATTTCCGCGCGCGCCGAGATCGGCTGCGGTAGGTATTCTTTCGTCTGCCCGGCGTTTCTGCGGGACGGAAATCGGGCGCTGTGGCAAACTTTCGGATCCTGCGGGTGTTGCGCTGTGCGCGAGGAGAACTCGCGAATTCCGTCATGGGAAATGGCCGTCTGTGAGGGATCGCCGCAGGTAGCCGAAGCCCCGAAATCCGACCTCTCGGTTCGTATTTCATCGAACGCACTATTGCGTTTTGTTGCTGGAAGGCGCATGCTGTTAGCCAGATATCAGCTCGCTCCATTCATCGAACCGAATACCCGCGATTGGGAGAGGCGTTCATGGCGGTGCAAGTGATCGGCCGGGCGTTGATGACCAGCGACCAGACCGACCATCAAGCGAAAAGCGTTGGTAGCGGCGGCTGGGTCGTCTCCTTCTTACCGGGACGTACCTTGACCACGGAGCAGGCGATGGCGGCCATGCAGGCCGCCGAGGCCGTGGCCGTGGTCGGTGGGCTGGCCGATCTCGTGGGGCTGACCACCCTCGAAACCGTCGGCCTGGCCATTCAGGAATCACCGTGGACCAGAGCCGAACCGATGGTGCGCAGCGGCTGGCGCGGCCGGATCGGCCGGAGCCGGGCACAGGTGGCGCTGTAGTCCTCAGCCGGGTTTGCTCGCCACCACCACGAGATTGCTGACCAGTAGCTCACGGATGCCGGGTACCCGCACCAGCCACCAGGCCCAGCGCGGGTGGTACCGGGGGAACAGCGCGAAGACGTGCGCTGGGGTGCGCTGCGACCAGCGCACCCCGTCGGCCGCCCGGACCGCGAACAGCGAGGTGCCGAACCGGTTCTTCGGCTCCTTACCGTGCCGGCGCCGATACCGGCGGGCGGCGTACTCGCCGCCGAGATAGTGCCAGGGGCCGGTCTCGTGACCGCCGAAGGGCCCGAGCCACACCGTGTAGGACAACACGATCATGCCGCCGGGCCGGGTGACCCGCACCATTTCGTCGGCCATCCGCCACGGATCCGGTACGTGCTCGGCGACATTGGACGAAAAGCAGATGTCGACCGCGTCGTCCCGGAACGGGAGTGCCATCCCGGAGCCGCGGACCGCGGCCGGGACCGCGATACCGGCGGCGTGCATCTCCGAGGGGTCGGGTTCCACCGGGATATAGCGGGCCCCGGCGCGGGCGAACTCGTCGGCGAAGTACCCGGGGCCGCCGCCGACGTCGAGGACGGTGGCGCCGGCGAGATCGTGGCCGGTGAGATCGGCGTAGAAATCGGCGAGCAGCCGGGCGCTGTCGGTGGCGATACCGCCGTAGAAGCGCGCGGGATCGGTCTGCTCGAAACGGAAACTGTGCAGCAGGCGCAGCGACCGGCGCACCGAGGCGTGGCGCGCGAACCGGAAGCGCTTCGGCGCCGCCGGCCGGGCCGGGGAACCGCCGGAAGCGGACCGGAGCGCGGTATCGGCGTCGGCGCCCGTTTCGGGCGATATCCGTTCCACAGCTGATTCCTCGGCGTCGAGCACGGTGCCGAGTCTCGCACATTGTGAGAAATGACAGATTTCGCAGCCGGGAAACCCCGCCGCCCGGTCTTCGATACCGAATGGACACGCAGGTGGGCGACTTGCCGGACACGCTCGAGCGTTAAGGTGTACCGCGATGCCCATGTCCCGTGCGCGGGACCCGAGCCCACCGGAGAACCCCCACGTGCGCGAAGTACTTCTGCTCTGCTGGCGTGATACCGGTCATCCACAGGGCGGCGGTAGCGAGCGGTACCTGGAACAGGTCGGCGCGCAACTCGCCGCCCGCGGGGTGAAGGTGACGCTGCGGACCGCCCGCTATCGGGGCGCGCCGAAGCGGGAGCGGATCGACGGTATCGAGATCAGCCGGGGCGGCGGCCGGTTCTCGGTGTATCCGCGCGCCCTGGCCGCGATAGCGCTGGGTCGACTGGGTGTCGGACCGCTGCGCGATATCCGCCCCGAGGCCGTGATCGATACCCAGAACGGGATCCCGTTCTTCGCCCGCCTGGTATCGGGTGTGCCCTCGGTGGTGCTGGTCCATCACGGGCACCGGGAGCAGTGGCCGGTGGCCGGCCGGTTGGTGGGCCGGATCGGGTGGTGGATCGAATCGGTCCTCTCACCCCGGGTGCACCGCGCCGACCAGTACCTCACCGTCTCGTTGCCCTCGGCCGAGGAGCTGGCGACGCTCGGGGTCGACCGGTCGCGGATCGCGGTGGTCCGCAACGGGGCGGAAGCGGTCCCCGCACAGGTGCCCACCGGGACGGCCGCGGTGCGGTCGCCGGAACCCCGGGTGGTGGTGTTGTCGCGGCTCGTACCGCACAAGCAGATCGAGGACGCGCTCACCGCTGTCGCCCGCTTGCGGTCGCGGATTCCCGACGTGCGGTTGGACGTGATCGGTGGCGGCTGGTGGGCGGACAGACTGCGGGATGAGGCCGCGGCCCTCGGTATCGCCGAGGCGGTGACCTTCCACGGCCACGTCGCCGAGGACCGGAAACACGAGCTGCTCTCCCGGGCCTGGGTGCACGTCCTGCCCTCGCGCAAGGAGGGCTGGGGCCTGGCGGTCATCGAGGCCGCCCAGCACGGCGTGCCGACCGTCGGCTACCGCTCGTCGCGTGGTCTCACCGATTCCATCGTCGACGGTGTGACCGGGGTGCTGGCCGACGACGTCGATCAGCTGGCCGCCACGGTCGGCGAACTGCTGGACGACGCGGCCGCCCGCACGATCATGGGCGAGAAGGCCCGGGCCCGGGCGCGCGAGTTCTCCTGGGAGCACACCGCCTCGGGTGTGCACCGAGTACTGGCGGCCGCCGCGGCGGGGCAGCGCGTCAGTGGACTGATCTCACCGGGGGAGGACGTGGCTGCCGAGACGCGCTCCGGGCTCCCGGCCGGCGCCTGAGGGTACGCCGCTCCCGGCGCCCGGCCCACGACCACGACGGGTACGACACCGCCGGTCCGTCGGCCGCGATTCTTCCGGTCCGCCACATTCCGGCCGTGCCACTCCACGCTTCGGCACTCGCGCGGTGGCCCGGCCGGCGCTAGGGCACCGGTGACCCGACCTCAGCGCTCGACCCGGCGTACCACGACGCCGGAGGCCCGGACGGCGAGCGGTGCCACCAGCAGCAGCGCCCACAGGATGTGCGCGGCCACCACCGGCGATCGGTGCTCGGGCGCGGGCCGCGGCCGGACCTCCGGGACCCGGTACAGGGCCAGGTCGCCGGTGTTGTGGACCGGTGCCAACTGCGCCAAAGTCGCCGCGGAGTTCCCGAGCGGGCCGGGGGTGTCCCGTTCGACCAGGACCCAGCCGACGCCGAGCTGTGCCAGTCCGTCCGCCGGCCCGCCGTCGAGCAACAGGTTCTCCACGGTCTGCGCCCGGGCGCCCTCGCCGGTCACCGTCGCGCCCTGGACGGGCAACGCGCCGGTCTGCAGCACATCGCGGGGCAGCAGACGGGGCGCCGGATCCAGGACCGGGGCCGATCCGGTGTAGGGGAAACGGCGGAACATCCCGCCCGGCAGCACCGCGATATCGCCGGGGCCGTCGACGCGTTCGGCGATCTCGTGCCAGGAGTCCGGGTACTCGATCGCCCGCACCTGTCCGCCGACGCCCCAGCCGAGGTCGAGCAGCGGCAGGGTCAGCACTCCGATGAACAGTGCGGCCAGGGCCGGCGACCAGCGGGCCGGATCACGGTGGTCCGCGGCGGGGTCCGGATGCTCCTCGGCCCGGGCGTCCGCGGCGCCGCCGGTGCGCGGGCGGGTGACGCCGCGACAGGCGGCAGCCGCGCAGAGCGCATAGCCGGGAGCGGCCAGCGCCACGAACTTCTGGGTGTCGCGCAGCAGTCCCGCGCCGGGTATCTCGACGACCATCCATTCCATCACGGTGAGCCCCACCGGGGTGGCCGCCAGCGCCGGGACCAGTACGGCAGCGCCGGCCAGGGCCAGCAGGATCCGGCGGGTGCGGGTGCGGCCGGGGTCCGCGTCGGCCGCCGCCACCCGCCGGAACCCGAGCAGTACCACCCCGAGCAGCAGGATCGTCGCGACGGCGGCCAGCGCGGTGGTCCGCGATACCGGCACCGCCTCGGCGTTCCAGATACCGCCCAGTCCCGCCAGGCTGCCCACCGTGGCGAGCCAGGGTTCCGCGCGGGCGGCGAAGGCGGTGACACCCGCCGGGTCGGAGGGCTCGGCCGCGACCCCCGAGACCGCGGTGGCCACCAGCCACGGAGCGCAGGCCAGGGCCGCGAGCGCGATCACCCCGGGTGCGCGTCGCCATCCGGCCACGGTCGTGGCGACCACCGCGGCGAGCAGCGCGCCGGTGGGGGTCAGGCCCGCGGCCGCGAGGCAACCGGCCAGGACCGACCAGTCCCGGAAACGATCGAACCGGCTCCGGCCGGCGCCGTTACGCAGTCGTAGTGCCGCCAGGGCCGTCCAGGGCAGCGCGGCGTAGCCGGTGAGCAGGCTCCAATGCCCCTGCAGGAGCCGCTCGGCGATATAGGGGTTCCAGACGACGAGGGTGCTCGCCACCAGTTGCGCGGCGAGAGGGGCGCCGAGCAACTCGCGGACGAGCACCGCGGCGCCGTACCCGGCGGCCCAGAGCGCGGCCACCAGGACGACCTTCACCAACAGCCCACCGTCGATCAGCGGGGACAGCGCGGCCAGCAGGGCGTCCTGGGGCACGGCCCGCGGCGCCGCGTCGCCCAGACCCAGCGCGGCGTCGGTGGGATAGGAGCGCGGCGTGCTCACGGCATCGCGGAGCAGCAGGTATCCGGGCCGCAACAGGGGCGCGGTGATCAGCAGGGTGAGCGACAGGCTGTACCCGGCCGGGAGCAGACGCGTCCACCGGCCTGTTCGTTGCGCACTCACAGCCGGTCACCCTACGTTCGCCGGTCGCGGCGGGGCGGACCGGTACGGACACCGGGCCGGGTGGGACACTTGCGCACGTGCAGTCCGTTCGCCGTCTCCCCGCCGTGGCGGACATGACCCTGGTGACCGCGGGGGCGATGACCGCGAATATCGCGAGCTATCTACTGCAATTGCTGGCCGGGCGCTGGCTGGGCGTGGCCGGGTACAGCGAGTTCGCCAGCCTGCTCGCCGTGCAGCTGCTGTGCGCGGTACCCGCGCTGGCCCTGCAGAACGTGGTGGCGCGCGAGCTCGTGCACGGCGCCGATCTCGCCGCGCTGCGGGCGCTGCGCCGGCGGTGCGCGCTGCTGGTGGCGGTGGCGGTCGTGGTGCTGGTACCGGTGGTGAGTGCCCTGCTCGACGTCGGTATCGCGGCCTCGGCGGCGGCACTGGGATCGGCGCCGGCGCTGGTGGTGCTGGCCGGGGATCAAGGGGTGCTGCAGGGATCGCGCCGGTTCCGTGGGCTGGCGGTGGTGTTGGGCGTCACCGGTATCGCCAAGGTGCTGCCGACGCTGGTGGTGCTCGCCTGTGGCGGTGGCGCGACCCCGGCGCTGTGGGCGGCTGCCGGCGGGATCGCCGCCGCCGCGGTATACGCTCGGGTGGTGGCGGGTAGCGGCCGGCCGGTGGTTCCGGGTCGCGAACCGGTGGACGGTCCCGCCCCGGTGCCTGTCGAGACCTCCGGGGTGGCGGGCGGGTTCGCCGGAGTGTTCGCGGTCCTGCAGGCCGCGCAGGTGCAGGCGGCCCTGATGGCGCTGTCCTCCGCCGATCTCATCGTGGTCCGCATGGTGCTGGACGAACCCGATGCCAGCCGTTACGCGCTGGGCACGATCGCCACCAAGGTCGCGTTCTGGTTACCGCAGGCGGTCGGGGTGGTGCTGTATCCGCGGATGGCGCAACCGGCCTCGTCGGGGTCCGCCGTCCGGTCGGCGCTCGCCGTGCTCTCCGGCATCGGGGTGGTCGCGGTCCTGGCCGCGGCGCTGGCCGCCCCGCTGGCACCGGTTTTCGCGGGCCGGGATTACGCGCCGATCGAGGGCCTGCTGTGGTTGTTCGCGCTGCACGGGGCGATTCTGGCGGTACTCCAGGGGGCGTTGCTGTCGGCCATCGCGGTGCAGCGGACGGCGCTGGCGGGGATCGCGTGGGCGGGTCTGGCTGTCGAGGTGGTGCTCGTGCTCACGCTGGCGAGCAGCGTCACCGGACTGATCGCCACGGTCGCGTCCGTGGCCGCTGTGACCACGACCCTGGTCGCGGTACTGGTCATCCGGACGGCGGCCCGTCGCCGGATTCCGGCTCGCGCCTGATCCGGGGCAGCGCCGCGAGGCCGACCGCGACCACCGCGACCAGGGCCGGGAACTGCACCCACAGCGAATCACCCATATAGCCGCCGGGCATTCGCCACGGTCCGGTGGACAGTGCCGCGGCCGAGACCGCCGTGCCCGCTCCGGCGACGGCGGCGAGGGCCCGGCGCGGCAGCCGGGGCGCGAAGCGTACGGCCGCCAGACCGGCGACGGTCAGCACCGTACCGGTCACTCCGGCGATCAGCGTCGTGGCGGCGATCAGCGCGAGCGCGGCGGGTATCCGCGGCGCCCACACCCGCGGCGCCGGCGCCACCGGATCGGTGCGGGGCCCGCGCGGGACCGCGAGGGCGATGAGCGGGATCAGCAGCAGAAGGCCGAGGAACAGCGCGAGCCGGTACCAGGTGTCGATGGAAAAGGAGACGGTGACCGGCCCGGTGGCGTCGGCCGGCACCAACCAGCCCTGCTGCCGGCCGTCGACCACGATCGGCCGCAGTTCGCGTCCGTCGGCGGTCTCGGCCGACCAGCCGGTATTGGTACTCAGCGGCAGGGTCAGCAGGCGGGTGCCGGAGCTCGGGGCGGCGGCCGCCGGTTGGGTGTTCACCAGACGCAACCGGTCGACGAAGAACAGTTCCGTCGGCGCGACCAGTACATCGACCTCGCCCGTGGGCAGCGAAACCGGTTGCACGACACCGGGTGCGGTGGCCGGGAACGCGGCCGCGTCCTGCGGTGCGTCGGGGCACACCTGAGCGGGAACCGGGTCGCCGGCGCGCAGTTCGCCCACGGTGGCCGTGACGCTGGTGTGGACCAGTCGGCCGCCGACCGCGATGGTGGGGCCGGCCTCGCATCCGACGGTCACCGGCCGGTCCGCCGGCGCGGGCGGCGGGTACTGGGGGCCCAGCACACCGATTTCGGCGAGCCCGGGCGGCTGGGCCTGGTGGTAGCCGAGCGCCGTCCGGTCCAGCACGGTTTCCCAGCTGCGGATGCTCAACTCGATCCGGTCGGTGACCGTGGGATGCAGGTCGATCCGCGAGACCTCGTCGGGTTCCTCGAGTTCCCGGACCTGTGGGCCGTCGCCGAGGTTCACCGTGACCGAGGTGGGCGCGGCGGGCAGGCCGCCCAGCGACGGCGTCAGTTCCAGGCCGGTCACCAGGGCCGGCTCCGGAAGTTCGATCGTGAGGGCGGGTTTGGGGCCGAGCGTATCGCGGACCGTGTCCTCCGGCGCGGTCCAGCTGGTGCGGGGGTCGCCGTCGGTGGCGGCGAACGCGGAACCGCGCAGATCACCCACATCGGAGGCGCCGCGTGCCACCGGGCGCGCCGGATCGGTCGACAGCGCCTCCAGCGCGGGGCCCTGCCGCGGGCGGACCATGAGTCGCGGCTCGACGGTGGCCGGCGCCGGCACCGAGAGTGTCCGGCCGAACGGGCCCAGTTCTTCGGGCGCCAGGGCCAGGCCCTTACCGCAGCGGACCCGGTCGGGGCTGTCGAAACACGCGCTGCGCCCGGGGAATTCCTGGCCAAGGTCCCACCCGGTGACCGTGGCGCCCGCAGGCGGCGGCGGGAGGACGGCCCGATGCCGGATCTCGACCGGGACCCCGGCGTTGCGCACGGTGTAGTCCTCCAGCGCCAGTTCGCTGATCCCGAACTGGCCGCCGGTGCTGCCGCGTTCGGTGCGGATGGCGGTGATCTTCACCCATTCGGTGGAACCCACCGGCAGCGCGACCGAAACCGGTTCGCCCGGTTCGCTGATCCGGGCCGAGACGCTGCCGTTGTTCGTGCGCACCTCCACCCATTTCACCGGATCGCCGATGGCGGCGGGGGTGGTGGTGAACCGCAGCAGGCCGGAGGTGAACGGTTTGTCGAGGTCGAGCCGGATCCATTGGCCCAGGGCGTATTCGCCCGCGTTGCTGATCCAGGCTGTGGCCGGATCGCCGTCCACTGCGGCGGCGGTCGAGTTGCCGGGGGCGGCGCCGCCGATCTGTGTCGCGTCGGCCGCCGAACTCGACGCGGTGACGGTGGCCCCGGTCCAGCCGCCCTGTACCAGTTCGGCGCCGGGGACGTCGTAGTCGGGGACCAGGTTGTGAGTGCGGCGCGCGTCGCCGGGGGCGCGGAGCGCGGAGTTGTGGTTGTCGACCCGGCCGAAATCGGTTTCCCGGTTCATCGGGGTGTCGGTCACCGTCACCGCGCCCACCGGCAGGCCCGCGGCCGCGGCGTCGGCGGCCAGCAGGGTGGGTTCGTGCGAGGTCGCGGGGTCGCGGTGCAGTCTCTCCAGCACCTCCGGCCCGCCCTGGACCACCGGAACCGAATCGAGCGGCACGGTGTAGGCGCCGGGGAACTGCTCGGGCGCCCCGGTGCCGCCGCGCACCTCGGCGGGTGTGCCGGGGGCCGGCGCGTCGACCCGATAGATCTCCACGGCGGGATAGTCGGGCCGCAGGTCCGCGTCGACAACGAAATCGTCACGGCCGGAATCGTTTTCCACCGGCTTACCGAATTCGGCGACCTTGTGCAGTCCCGGCGACCTCTCCACCGCGTTGTGCGCCAGCAGTGGGCGGGTAGAGCGGGAGGTGTCCGGATCGAGGTCGTTGCGCAGCACCAGCACCCCGATGCCCTGCCCGCGCAGTGCGGCGGCCAGACCGTCGGAGGGCCGGCCGTCGGCGATCAGCCGCTGTATCGAATCCATCGCGCGGATGGTGCCGGGCGGATTCAGCGGGACCGCGTCCCGCACCGCCCACGGGGTCTGCGCCAGCGCCTGGAGGGGTTCGTCCCGGGTCAGCCCCCACACCTGACTGCCGAAGGGGGCGCCGGGGACCACCAGCGCCCGGGTGTCGGCGGCGTTCGCCCGCAACCAGTCCGCGGTCTGCTGCCAGTAGGCCGGGACCGCGTCGTAGGCGCCGCGCGGCGCGAGCTTCCCGGTCCAGGCCAGGGAGCTGGACAGCGCGAGCGCCGCGAGAACCAGCATGGCGACCGCGACCCGGCGGTCGCGGTGCGGGTTGGTGAACGCCGCCCGCCACACCTCCGGCCCGGCCGAGGCCGGCAGCGGGACCCGGGCCAGCAGTTGGGCGATGCCCAGCACCAGTGGCAGCCGGATGAGTGGTTCGAGCTTGTGCACATTGCGCAGCGGCGCGCCGCCGGAGTCGAGGAAGATCCGGATGGGTTCGGCGAACGGGCCACCCAGCTGTCCCACATAACCCGCGCAGATACCGGTCAGCCCGGCGCACAGGATCAGCACCAGCCGTCCGCGGGCCGGCATGGATCGCAGCGCCAGCCCCGCCATCCCGGCCGCGGCGATGAGTCCGGTGGCCAGTACCGCGGCGGGCTGGGTGACCAGGACCGCGCCCGCGATCCGTTCCGGGGAGACGAACGGTGTCCAGCTGTCGGTGCCGCGCAACACCTCACCCAGTGATGCCCACTGAGTGGTGACCCCGGACGATTCGATGTAGTCGAGGAACGGTGGGCTCACCCGGCCGAGCAGCAGCAGCGGCACCGCCCACCAGGCCACTGCCAGGACGAGGAGCGGCACCCAGGCAAGCGTGAACCGCCACCAGGCGCGGTTGGGCCGGAAACTCGCCCACCACAGCAGCGCGGGCAGGAAGGCGGCCACGGTGGCGACCGCGTTCACCGCTCCCATCAGCGCCAGCGCCAGCGCACTGCCCGCGGGGGACCGCACCCCACCGCGCCGATGCCTGCGGTAGGCGGTGCCCAGCGCGGCGGGCGCGAGCAGCACCCACGGCGCCAGCATCATGGGCAGGGTTTCCGAGGAGATCGAGCCGACGGTGGTCAGGACCCGGGGTGACAGGGCGTAGGCGGCGGCCGCGACGACCCGGGACGCCCGGCTGCCGATCCCGAGCGTCTCGCAGAGTTTGACCACGCCCCAGAAACCCGCGAGCAGCAGCAGCGCCCACCAGATCCGCTGGGTCGCCCAGGCGGGCAGGTGCAGCACATCGCCGAGCGCGAAGAACGCGCCGTGCGGGAAGAAATAACCGTAGGCCTGGTTCTGGACCTGGCCCATCGGCGCCTGGCTGCTCCACAGATGGGCGGCACGGGCGAGGAAACCGAGCGGATTCTCGGCGAGATCGTATTTGGTGTCGGCGACGGTGAGGCCGGGTGCCTGCAGAAAGGTCAACAGGAACGCGGCGAACGCGGTACCGAGGAACCAGCGATGGCCCAGTTCATCGGTGGGCACCGGGTCGGGGGTGGAGCGGCGGGCCGCGTCGGCAGGTTCGACGGGGTCGGACTGGACGGGCACCGTGGGTCAGATGTTCGCCGTCCCCGCCGACAGGCTCCGGCGGGGACGGGAGGAGATCGGGCCGGGTCTCAGCGCTTGCCGTATTCGACGCTGTTCAGCAGCGAGCTGTCCGCGTTACCGCTGCGGTCGACTTCCGGCCGGCTGTCCTGCTGCAGCGCGGCGGTGATGGCGAAGACCGCGATGGCGCCCAGCAGGGCGCCGCCGACCGCACTCGCAACACCGGGGACAGCAAACTTCATCGCAGCACTCCAAACTCCGAAGCAGGCAGATATCTGGGCCAACCTAGCAGGACCGGCCGGGTCCGGGTAGGACCGTCCAGCGTTTCACCATAACGGTTGTCTCCGGCCGCGCCCGATTGCGGTCCGTGCCGGCCCGATCCGCGACTCATTCGTTGTCGGGTGGTACGGCGCAGTCGAGGGCGCCGAGCAGGGTGCGCAGTTTGGCGGTGGTCTCGGCCAGTTCGGCGGTGGGTTCGGAGGCCGCGACGATGCCGCCGCCGGCGTGGGCGCGCAGTTCGCGGCCGCCCGGGGCCAGTTCCGCGCTGCGGATGGCGACCACCCAGGTCCCGTCGCCGTCGGCGGTGCACCAGCCGACGGCGCCGCCGTAGAACCCGCGGTCCTCTTCGTGGCCGGTGAGGTACTCGAGCGCGTCAGCGGTGGGTGTACCGCAGACCGCCGGGGTCGGGTGCAGTAGCAGAGCCAGTTCGAGCGCGCTGGGCGCCGGCGCGCGCAGCACGCCGTGGATCGGTGTGCCCAGATGCCACACATCGTGGGTGGCGACCAGTTGCGGCCGCTCCGGTACCGACAGGCCGATACACAGCGGGGACAGTCGTTCGGTGATCCAGTCCACCACGAAGGCATGTTCGGCGTGGTTCTTCGCGCTCGCCGTGAGCAGATCGGCCTGCGCGGAATCGGCCACCCGGTGCGGGAGCCGGGGCAGAGTCCCGGCCAGCGGGTACAACTCGATGGCCGTACCGCGCCGGTGGACCAGCAATTCCGGGCTGGCGCCGATCAGCGTCGCGCCGGGACGCCCGGCGGGGCCGAGATCGACCTCGAAGACATTCGCCCGCGGGTTCCGGGTCAGCAGGTACGCGGCGAGTATCTCCGGATCCAGCACGGCCGCCGCTTCGGCGAGTACCGAGCGGGCCACCACCACTTTGCGCAGGCGGGGAGCGGGCTCGTTCAGCAGTTCGACCAGGCGCGCGACCCGCGCACGGTGTTCGGCCGGGCTCGGTGTCTGCTCCACCACCTCTACCTGCGGAAGTTCCGGGAGGGCGGCCGGGCGCCACGGACCCGCGGTGTGCAGTAGTTCGCCCGGCTCGACCAGCGCGGCCGGGTGGCGTGGATCGAACGGCAGCGCCCCGGCGACCGCCGCGGCGGTGCCCTCGCGCAGGGCGGCCGCCGCCTGCCACGGGTCGCGATACACCGCGCGCACGCCGGTGCCACGCACCACGCCGTCGGGTCGTGCCAGCAGGAACCCGCTCATGGTTCGACCGTAGTCACGCCCGCGCCGCGCCTATGTCGCGGCGTGGCCGTCGCGCCCGGCTTTCCGCGCCCCGGCCGGTTGTACCGGGGGGACCAGGAAAACCGGGCGGTGGCAGTGTTTGAGCACGGCGTCGGCCACGCTGCTGTGCACCAACGCGCGCAGTCCGGTCGCGCCGCGGGTGCCCGCGACGATGATGTCGACATCGAGTTCGTCGGCGACCTGCACGACCGCCTGCCACGCGCTGGCGGCGTACTCCTGGGTGCGGGCCTCGGCATTGAGTCCGGCGAGTTCGGCCAGGTGCACGCCCTCGGCGTTGATCTCACGCGCGCTGGTGTAGGCGATGTCCTCGAGTTCCTCGTCGGGCACCCATTCCGGTTGCACCATTCCGGAGATCCCGGAGATCCGCGCGGCCTGGCGCACCATCGGCTCCCAGGCGGTCAGGTCCGCGGCGAGGAAGCGTCCGGCGTATTCGATCGCGCGTTTGGCGTGTTCGGAACCGTCGTAGGCGATGAGCATCAGATCGCAGGGCATACCGCACCTCCGGGACTGCCGACCGGTGTTACCAGATTACCTCTGTCCGGAGGCCGATCCGAAGTGTCGCGGTTGTGGCGCGCGGGCTACCGTCGAACGATGCGGAAGATACCGTTGGTCCTGCTCGCGGTGCTCGCCGCGCTCCTCACCGGCTGTTCCGGCACCGAGAGCGCCAGCTCCGGTCCCGGTACCACCGCGAATCCGGGCGCCGGTACGAGCTCCGGGCCCGCGGTCGGTGACGCGGCCGGCCCCACCACCACGACCGGCGGCGATTGCGCCGCCGGGTACCTGGCTCAGTTCAGTACGCGGGAGAAGCTCGCGCAGCTGCTCACCGTGGGGGTGACAGGTACCGACGACGCGCTCGCCGTGGTGCGCGACCATCAGGTCGGCGGGATCTTCGTCGGCAGCTGGACCGATCAGTCGATGCTCACCGACGGCGGGCTCGCGCAGGTGACGGCCGCGGCGAAGACGCCGCTCATGGTGACCACCGACGAGGAGGGCGGCCGGGTGTCGCGCCTCGGGAACCTCATCGGGACCGCGCCCTCGGCCCGGACCACCGCACAGACCATGACGCCCGACGAGTTCTACACCGCGACCCTGGACCGGGCGCGGGCCATGCAGGACCTGGGGATCACGGTGGATTTCGCCCCCGATATCGATGTGAGCTCGCAGCCCGACGATTCGGTGATCGGTGATCGCTCCTTCTCCGACGATCCGGCCGTGGTCACCGAATACGCCGACGCCTATATCCGGGCCATGCACGAGGTCGGGCTCGGGACGGTGCTCAAGCATTTCCCGGGCCACGGTGCCAGTACCGGCGACTCTCATCTCGGCGCCGTGCAGGTGCCGCCGCTGTCGGAACTGAGCGACAGCGATCTGGTGCCGTTCCGTGAGCTGATCGATACGGGTTCGGCGGTGATGGTCGGCCACCTCGACGTTCCCGGCCTGACCACCCCGGGCGTGCCGGCCAGTATCAGTCCGGAGGTGATGAAACTGCTGCGCGAGGGTTCCGGATACGGTGCGGCGCCGTTCGACGGCGTGATCTTCACCGACGACCTCAGCGGTATGGCCGCGATCACCGAACGGCTGTCCATCGAGCAGGCGGTGGAGGCCGCGCTCGTGGCGGGCGTGGACAATGCGCTCTGGATCAGTACCGATGCCGTGGGTCAGGTGCTCGATCAGCTGGAGCAGGCCGTGGCGGCCGGCCGGTTGCCGATGGAGCGGGTGGACGCCTCGGTGCTGCGGATGGCCGACTACAAGCGGGTCCCGCGCAGCTGCTGACGGTCCGGCCCGGGCACGGGTCCGGGACCGGGATGACGGGTCGGGGGTGCACGGCCGCCTACGGGAAGAACACCGGCGCGCGGGTATCGCGGCCGGTGGTTCCGGTCCTGGGGAACTTACTTTGGAGTAATATAATGGGCTCACTGCGGTAGGAGTTTCAATGATCGTGTCAAGCCGCCACGCTGATCGGGGTTGGTGCCTCGATGGTGAAGGTGCGGTTGTCACGAACGAGCGCCCAGATGAC
>NZ_JBEXLL010000079.1:0-30330 GCF_040609955.1 Nocardia sp. NPDC004568 | reverse complement strand
TCATGTTCCGGCTATGCCACGCCGGAGGCCGAACATCCACCGGCAACCACACTCGCCGGTCCAGCACCTCCAGGCCTGACAGCGACTCATCCCCCAGCCACAACTGACGGAAGTTCTCGGACGCTTACTAAGTCCGCGGTTCCACCGAGACCAGGTGGGTGAGCGTCTCGTCGTGCGCGAACTCCGATACCGCCCGCTCACGCATCAGATCCTGGGCCGTCAGCCGCACCTTGTGCTGCTGCATGTGCTCGGACCACGAACGCACCACGAACGCCTCCACATAGCGGTCCGTACTGCCCACATCGCGGTACACCCGCCATTCCATGGCGCCGGTGCGTTGCCGTGACCGCCCCACGAAGCTCATGGCCGCCAGGAATTCCGGCACCTTGTCCGCCGGTACGTCGTAGTCCTTGAGGACCAGCACCGGGCCGTCGTCGGGATCCGGTTCCACCACCAGTTGCGGTTCCGGCCAGTACGCGTGCGGCGTCAGGTCGAAACCGGGCGTGAACTGCCGCAGCGGCAGCCAGATCGTGCTGAGCGCGCACACGCCGAGCAGCACCGCCGCCACCAGCAGCGCGGTGACCGCGCCGTAGGCCCCGGCGACCAGACCCCACACCACCGAGCCGATCGCCTGTCCGGCCATGAACACCAGCAGGTACACCGACAGCCCCCGGGCCCGGACCCAGCCGGGCAGCAGCAACTGCATGGTCGCGTTCATGGTGGACAGGGTCAGCAGCCACGACGCGCCCGCGAAGACGAGCAGGAGCAGCACCAGCGCCTCCACCCGCAGCAGCGCGGTCCCGCAGCAGGCGATTCCGAACACCACCGCGGCGACCGCGACCTGCTGGGTGGGAGTCAGCAAGGCGCGTACCCGGGCCAGGCCCAGCGCGCCGAGGACCGCCCCCACCCCGAGCGCGCCCAGCATGAGGCCGTATCCGGAGGAACCGAGACCGAGTTGGTTGCGCGCGATCACCGGTAGCAGTGACCACAGCGCGCTGGCGGGCGCGACGAACAGGGCGGTGCGCAGCAGCACGCGTCGGATCGCGGGTGCGGACTTGATGAAGCGGGTCCCCGCCTGCAGCGCCGCCAGGGGCCGTTCACTGGGCAGATCCTTGACCACCCGCGGCCGGCGCCAGAACAGCAGCGCCGCGACGATCGCGGCGAACGATACGGCGTTGAGCGCGAACACCAGTGCCGGACCCGACAGCGCGACCAGGACTCCGGCGATCGCCGGTCCCACCGCCCGGCCGATGTTCATGTTCATACTGCCCAGCGCGGCGGCCGAGGGAATCTGATCCCGGGGCACCAGTTCGGGCTGGATGGCCTGCCAGGCGGGCCCCACCACCGCCTGGCCGCAGCCGAGCAGGAACAGCAGGGTGAGCAGAACCGAGGGGGTGGTGTGCCCAGCGGCGGTGGACACCGCCAGGGTGATCGCCAGTACCGCCATGGTCGATTGCGCGCCCAGCAGCAGGCGGCGGCGGTCCAGCAGGTCGGCCAGCACCCCGGACGGGATGGCCAGGATCATCACCGGCAGCGTCGTCGCGGTCTGGACGAAGGAGACCAGTGCGGCGGCATTGGGTCCGTCGACCAGCACCCACTGGGCCCCGACCATCTGCATCCAGGTGCCCAGATTGGATACCAGTTGCGCGATCCACAGCGCCCGATAGACCCGCGACCGCAACGGCGCCCAAGTGGAAACTGGTTTCGCTGCGGCTGTAGTCACTCGGGACAGCATAGCGTCGCGCTCTGACCGGCCCGCCGGGCGAAGGGGCCCGCGACCGGCGCCGGACCGGGCCGTACCGGCGGCGGCACGGGCCCGGCACACACCGGCACGCGGCCCGGTCCCCTGCGCGGTGCGGCGCTCCGCGGGCTCACGCGGTGAGCCGGTCGTCCTCGCTGACGAACCAGGTGGCGATCACACTCACCACCGCGGTTGCCACCAGGTATCCGCAGGCCAGCCACGGTGTCGAACCCCCCGCCGCGATCAGCGCCGTGACGATCATCGGCGTCAGGCCCGACGCGTAGATCCCGGAGAACTGGTAGACGAAGGACAATCCGGTGTATCGCACCTCGGCCGGATACAGTCCCGCGTACAAGGTGCCCTGCGCGCCGTAGAACACCGCGTGCGCCACACCGAACACCGCGATGATCGCGACCGTGAAGATCACGATGTTCCCGGTCTCGAAAAGCGCGAACACCGGATACACCAGCACACCGTAGGCGGCGATACCGGCGATGTAGACCCGGCGCGGGCCGAAGCGGTCGGCGAGCAGACCGGACACCGGGATGAGCGCCGCCATCGTCACCGCGGCGACGGTGACCGCCACCAGCACCGGCACCTGCGCGAAGCCGAGATGACCGGTCGCGAACGTGATCGCGAAAACACCCCAGGTGTTGAATGCCGCGCCCTCACCCCAGCGGGACAGCAGTCCGAGGACGGTGTTGCGCCGGGACCGGGCATTGCGGAACAGCTCGAGCACAGGCACTTTCGAAATCCGGTTGAGCCGGTCGACCTCCCGGAACGCGGGCGTCTCGTCGATCTTCAGGCGCACCACCAGACCGATCAGTACCAGCACCAGGCTGGCACCGAACGCGATCCGCCAGCCGTAGTCGAGGAACGCCGTGTCGCTCAGCGTCGTGCGCAGCACCGCGAACACCCCGGTCCCCAGGGCCAGCCCGAGTGCCAGCCCGACCTGCGGATAGCTGCCGAACAGGCCCACTTTCCGGCGCGGGCTGTGCTCGACGGCGAGCAGTACCGCACCGGCCCACTCCCCACCGAGCGCGAAACCCTGGAGCATCCGCAACAGCAGGAGCAGGATCGGAGCCACGACACCGATCGCGGCGGCGGTCGGCAGTACACCCATCAGTGCCGTGGATCCGCCCATGATCGCCATGGTCAGGGCGAGGGTGCGCTTGCGGCCGATCCGATCGCCGATATGGCCGAAAACGAGCCCGCCGATCGGCCGCATCAGGAAGCCGACGGCGAAGGTCGCGAACGACAACATGGTCCCGACGAACGCGCTGTTGGTCGGGAAGAAGAGTTTGTCGAAGACCAGACCCGCCGCGGTGGCGTAGAGGAAGAAGTCGTACCACTCGACGGTGGTGCCGATCAGGCTCGCCACCACCGCCTTTCTGGTGTCGGCGGCCCCGAGCCGCTCGTCGGGCAACGCGGCACGATCGTCCGGGCGGGCTCCGGCCGACCCTGATTCCAGTAGTGACATCGTGTTCCCTTCGCTCCCGCGTCGATCGCCGAGCGAGGATATGAGGACAACGGCCCAGGTAGGAAGCGTTGGAATCAGTGAGATTCGAGCGGGGGGCGGGTTTTCGCGCCCGGAATCGGACCGCACGCCGGGTAGCATCGCGGTCATGCCGGGACCAGCACTCCGAATCGGCGCGGCCCTGTCGCTGCTCGTGCTCGCCGCGACGGCGTGCTCGGACAGCGAGCCGGCACCGACCCCACCCGAACCCACTCCCTGGGGCCACACCTATATATCCACCGAGGTCACCGGCACACCCATCCCCGGCGGCGGCCCGCTCACCCTCACCTTCGCCGACGACCGGATCTCGGCGGAGGCCGGATGCAACACCCACAGCGGTGCGGTGGATCTGCGCGACCATGTGCTACACGTCTCCGAACTGGCGAGCACGCTGATCGGCTGTCCGGGCGACCGCGCCGGCTCCGACGCCTGGGTCGACGACCTGCTGCGTGCCGACCCCACCTGGCAGCTCGATCAGGACCGCTTGACGCTCACCGGGAAGGGCGCCACCGTGGTCCTCACCGACAAGAAGGTGCTGCACCCGGACCGCCCCCTTCGCGGCACCGAATGGGTGGTGATCTCGCTGCTCACCCCGGATGCCCGGATCAGCTCACAGACCATCGATCAGGTCCGGCCGTCGCTGACCGTCGCCGACGACGATTCGCTCACCGGCTTCGCCGGCTGCAACCGGATGACCGGCCGGGCGGTGGTGACGGGGACAGCGGCCGGAGCCGATATCGCGTTCACCGCGGCCACGACCCGGATGATGTGCGGTCCGGAGATCATGGAAGTCGAACAGGCAGTGCTGGCCGCCCTGGACGGGACCGTACAGGCCACCGTGGACGCGGACACCCTCACGCTCCACAACCCCAACGGCCACGGACTCGTCCTGCGCGCCCGATAGTGCGACATCGCCGCCGACGGAGTCCGGTGGTGCTCGTCGCGGCTCCGGCACTTTCCGTCATCCGCGGTCCGTTTCCTCCGAAGCGGTCCACAGGCTTTCGACCGGAAGACGTACCGGCGCGGACCCGGTCGGGTTCAGCAATACTTCGGCTCCGGACGGGACGGCATCCGCGAGCGCCTGCCCGTGAACCGGTGACCACAGGTCCACCTCGACATCGGTCTTCTGGAGTTCGGCCGTGACCACGACGACGCACGGGGTCCCGTCGGGCGCCGCACCCAGCATCGGCCGACCGGATCCGTCACAGCCGATCTCCACCACCGAGTCCCGGAGCATCCGGATGAGGTCCGCGCCGAGCGGCTCACCGGCCGCGACCCGGCGCAGCACGGCATCGAGGGGGTCGGTCGGTACCTCGGGTCCGCTGGGGCGGTAGCGCGGATTCGGCCGGAAGGGACCGCCCGCCGGTGGCCCCGCCACAAGTCTCCGTTCTCGAATCCCTCTGTCCGGTGGTATTTTTCCACTGTCCGGCGGTATTTTTCCACGCGGACGGAGACATCGCAGTCATCCGAACGAATGCTCTTCCGTATGACCGTGACCGAGTAGCTCGTTCGCTCCGAGCCGGTCGTCCGGACCCGCATACTCGACGGATGAACGGGCTTGCGGCGGAACTGATCTCCGGTTCCGGGCCGGGGCCCGCGGTAGCCCCGGTACGTGAACGACGAAGCCCGCCGGTGGGAAACCGGCGGGCTTCATCAGGTCATCGATCGGTCAGGGCAGCGGCCCGCCCGCCGCGATGGCGGACAGGGTGGCGAATTCGTCGCCCTTGAGCGACGCACCACCCACCAGGGCCCCGTCGATATCGGTCTGCGAGGTCAACTCGCCGACATTCTTCGCGTTCACCGAACCGCCGTACAGCACCCGGACGGTGTCGGCGACCTGTTCGCCGGCCAGCTGCGCCAGTTCGCCGCGGATCGCACCGCAGACCTCCTGCGCGTCGGCCGGGGTCGCGACCTTGCCGGTACCGATCGCCCACACGGGTTCGTAGGCGATCACCACCTTCGCGATCTCCTCCGCCGACAGGCCTTTCAGCGAGCCCCGCAACTGTTCGAGATTGTACTCGACGTGGGTGCCCGCGTCCCGCACGTTCAGGCCCTCACCGATGCAGACGATCGGCGTGATGCCGTGCTTCAGCGCCTGCTTGGCCTTCGCCAGCACCGTGGCGTCGTCCTCGTTGTGGTACTGGCGGCGCTCGGAATGCCCGACCACCGCGAACGCGCAGCCCAGCTTGGCCAGCATCGCCGCGCTGATCTCGCCGGTGTAGGCCCCCGATTCGTGTACCGACACATCCTGCGCACCGTAGGTGATTCGCAGTTTGTCGCCCTCGACCAGCGTCTGCACGCTGCGGATATCGACGAACGGCGGAATCACCGTCACATCGACCTTGTCGAAGTACTTGTCGGGCAGCGCGAACGCGATCTTCTGGACCAGGGCGATGGCCTCGAGGTGATTGAGGTTCATCTTCCAGTTGCCCGCGATCAGCGGTTTCCGGGCCATCTACGCGCCCTCCGCTTCCTCGAGCACGCTGATACCGGGCAGCGTCTTACCTTCCAGGTACTCCAGCGACGCACCGCCACCGGTCGAGATATGCGAGAAATCGCCCTCCGGGATACCGAGCGCCCGCACGGCCGCGGCGGAATCGCCGCCACCGACCACGGTGAACGCGCCCTTACCGGTGGCCGTGGCGATGGCCTCGGCGACCCCGCGGGTTCCGGCCGCGAACTTCTCGAACTCGAACACGCCCATCGGGCCGTTCCAGAACACGGTGCGCGCCTCGGTGAGCAGCGCCGCGAAACGCTGCACCGACTCCGGGCCGATGTCCAGGCCCAGCCGGCCGTCCGGGATCTCGTGCGCCGGTACGACCTTCGACTCCGCGTCGGCGGAGAAGGAATCGGCGACGACGATATCGCGCGGCAGATGGATGACGTCGGCGTAGCGATCCAGCAGACCCTTGCAGGTCTCGATCATCTCCTCCTGCAACAGCGAGGAGCCGACCGAAAGACCCTGGGCGGCAAGGAAGGTGAAGCACATACCGCCACCGATGACCAGGGTGTCGACCTTGGGGGCCAACGCCTCGATCACCGCCAGCTTGTCCGACACCTTGGACCCGCCCAGCACCACCGCGTACGGGCGGTCGGTGGATTCGGTCAGCTTGGCCAGCACATCGGCTTCCGCGGCGACGAGGGTACCCGCGTAGTGCGGCAGCAGTTTCGCCACGTCGTACACCGACGCCTGCTTGCGGTGCACCACACCGAAACCGTCGGAGACGAACGCGCCGTCGTCGCCCACCAGCTCCACCAGCGCGGCGGCCAGCTTCGCGCGCTCGGCGTCGTCCTTGCTGGTCTCCCGCGGATCGAAGCGGATGTTCTCCAGCAGCAGCACATCACCGTCGGTCAGGCCCTCGGACCGTGCCAGCGCGTCCTGACCGACCACATCACCGGCGAGCTGCACATTGCGGCCCAGTTCGGCGGCGAGCCGGGTCGCCACCGGAGCCAGCGACAGCGCCGGATCCGGGGCACCCTTCGGGCGGCCCAGATGGGCGGTGACGATCACCTTCGCGCCGGCTTCCACCAGCGCGCGGAGGGTCGGCACCGACGCCACGATCCGGCCCGGATCGGTGATCTGCCCGTTGTCCAGCGGAACATTGAGGTCGGAGCGCACCAGTACCCCGCGCCCCTCGACACCCTCGGCGAGGAGGTCTTCCAGAGTTTTGACAGTCACGCCGTTCCTCAGAGGGACTTGCCGACGAGGCCGATGAGGTCGGCGAGACGGTTGGAGTAGCCCCACTCGTTGTCGTACCAGGAGTAGACCTTCACCTGGTCGTCGATCACCTTGGTGAGCGGCGCGTCGAAGATCGACGAGTGCGGGTCGGTGACGATATCGCTGGACACGATCGGGTCGACGCTGTACTTCAGGATGCCCTTCAGCGGTCCCTCGGCGGCCGCCTCGAACGCCGCGTTGATCTCGTCCACGCTCGCCTTCTTGGCGAGGTCGGCCGTCAGGTCGGTGATCGAGCCGGTGGGGATCGGCACCCGCAGGGAGTAGCCGTCCAGCTTGCCGTTCAGGTCCGGCAGCACCAGGCCGATGGCCTTGGCCGCACCGGTGCTGGTCGGCACGATGTTCACCGCGGCGGCGCGGGCCCGGCGCAGATCCTTGTGCGGGCCGTCCTGCAGGTTCTGGTCCTGCGTGTAGGCGTGGATGGTGGTCATCAGGCCCTTGACGATGCCGAACTCGTCGTGCAGCACCTTGGCCAGCGGGCCCAGGCAGTTGGTGGTGCAGGAGGCGTTGGAGATGATGTTCTGGCTGCCGTCGTACTTGTCGTCGTTGACGCCCATCACGATGGTGATGTCCTCGCCCTTGGCCGGGGCCGAGATGATGACCTTCTTCGCGCCGGCGGCCAGGTGCCCCTTGGCCTTGGTGGCGTCGGTGAAGATACCGGTGGACTCGACCACGACGTCCACGCCCAGGTCGCCCCACGGCAGTGCCGCCGGGCCCTCCTTGATGGCCAGCGCCTTGATGCGCTGATCGCCCACCACGATGGTGTCCTCACCGTCGAGCGACACATCCTGGGGCAGCCGGCCCAGGATCGAGTCGTACTTCAGCAGCGTGGCGAGGGTCGCGTTGTCGGTGAGGTCGTTGACCGCCACGATCTCGATATCGGTGGTGCCGAGCGCCTTCTGCGCCTCCACCGCCCGGAAGAAGTTACGCCCGATACGACCGAAGCCGTTGATACCTACCCGGACAGTCACGTTATCGCTCCTCAGCTGTCAAGCGGATCGTTCCGATGCCCTGTCAACCCTAATGCCTCGCGGTCACCTCTCCGACAGGCACCTGGTGTTCGTGAGCACCGGGTATCGACGCACCCGGCCGGAGCACTCCGGCAGCTCCGCCCGCCGTCCGGGAGGATGGCGGAACTCGCGCCGCGCTTCACCGAACTGGCCGGAGATCGCGCGGTGGCGCACAGCGCGGCGGAAGCGGCCCTGGCGCCGCACCGCCCGGCCGGGCCGGTCTGGTTCCTGGGTACCGTCGGCGTCGACCCCGCACGCCGGGGGCACGGCCTGGGCCGCGCGGTGTACCTGGTGGTACCTGGTGCATGCTGCGCTGAGGCCGCCGACCACGCAGACCCGCCGCGGGCCGGACGGACGGACCGGTGCGGGCCGTCCGGCCGTGACCGCCACCCGCCTCAGGCGTCGTCGAGCAACTCCGCGGTGACCGCCGATTCCGTATCCGGCACCCCGAGCTCCTTCGCCCGCCGGTCGGCCATCGACAGCAAGCGCCGAATCCGGCCCGCCACCGCGTCCTTGGTCATGGGAGGGTCGGCGAGCTGACCGAGTTCCTCGAGGGAGGCCTGGCGGTGTTCGACGCGCAGCTTCCCCGCCGCGGCCAGATGGTCCGGCACATCCTCGCCGAGCAGTTCCAGAGCCCGTTCCACCCGGGCGGCCGCGGCCACCGCGGCGCGGGCGGAACGGCGCAGGTTGGCGTCGTCGAAGTTGGCGAGCCGGTTCGCGGTGGCGCGGACCTCGCGGCGCATCCGGCGCTCTTCCCAGGTGAGCCGGGTGTCCTGGGCGCCCATCCGGGTGAGCAGGGCACCGATGGCCTCGCCGTCGCGGACCACGACCCGGTCGGTACCGCGCACTTCGCGGGCCTTGGCGGAGATCCCGAGCCGCCGGGCGGCGCCGACCAGTGCCAGCGCGGCCTCGGGTCCGGGGCAGCTCACCTCGAGAGCCGAGGAACGGCCGGGCTCGGTGAGCGAACCGTGCGCCAGGAAGGCGCCGCGCCACGCGGCTTCCGCGTCCGCGACGCTACCGCCGACGACCTGGGCGGGTAGGCCGCGCACGGGCCGGCCGCGCACGTCGAGCAGGCCGGTCTGCCGCGCGAGGGCTTCGCCCTCCTTCGCGACCCGGACCACGTAGCGGGAGGATTTGCGCAGGCCACCGGCACTGAGCACATGCACATCCGACCCGTATCCGTAGAGTTCGAAGATCTCCCGCCGTAGCCGCCGGGCGATGGAGCCCATATCGACTTCGGCTTCGACTATCACCCGCCCGCCGACGATAT
This sequence comes from Nocardia sp. NPDC004568, assembly GCF_040609955.1. NCBI lineage: Bacteria > Bacillati > Actinomycetota > Actinomycetes > Mycobacteriales > Nocardiaceae > Nocardia > Nocardia sp. NPDC004568. The sequence goes on along the minus strand of NZ_JBEXLL010000079.1, from coordinate 21,057 downwards.
GGAGGCCGCCGGCGAAACGCAGCAGGGCGGACAGTTCGGCTTTGCGCGCACTCACCTGTGTTACGGCGAGCCGGCTCAGCTCGTCTTTCACTTCGGCTGTCATCGCCACGAGACGTGCTCCTTTCCACCCAACCCGGACCGCACATCCTGACCCATGTGCCGTCCCTCGACTCGAAGCCCCGGCAACTGTGGCCGAGGCTCGTGGATCAGTTGATCCAGTGCGGCGGCGAGCTTTCCGGGGTCGTGCCGGTCGGTTCCCGCGTCGGCGACATCGGAAAAGACTACTCGCGCCCGTAATTGGCCGGCAGCCCTGGCCACATGCTCACGCTCCCGCCCTTCCGGTACGCACCCGGAGTCGACCAGAACCTCGTCGACCGCGAAATCCGGTGCGTGCTGGGACAATACATGGAGATGCCGTTCGGCGGAGAACCCCGCTGTCTCACCGGGCTGCGCGGCGAGGTTCAGAATCAGCACTTTACGCGCCCGGGTGTGGACCAGTGCGTCACGGAGCCCCGGGACGAGCAGATGCGGTATCACACTGGTGAACCAGGACCCGGGCCCCAGGATCACCGCGTCCGCGCGTTCGATGGCGGCGGTGGCCTCCGGGCAGGACGGTGGGTCGGCGGGCAGCAGCCGCACCCGCCGCACCTTGCCCGGCGTCGTGGCGACCGCGACCTGGCCGCGGATGCATCGGCTCACCCGCGGATCGGCCTCCAGCCCGGAGACATCGGCCTCGATATCCAGCGGGATATTCGACATGGGCAGCACCCGTCCGCGGATACCGAGCAGCTCACCCACCTGGTCGAGGGCGGCCACCGGGTCCCCGAGTACCTCGGTGAGCCCGGCCAGCAGCAGGTTGCCCACGGAATGCCCGGCCAGCGCACCGGTACCGCCGAATCGGTGCTGCACGGTCCGGGTGAGCACACCGTCGGCGTCGGCGGCCAGCGCGGCCAGTGCCATGCGCAGGTCGCCGGGGGGCGGCACCCCGAGTTCGGCACGCAACCGGCCGGAGGAACCGCCGTCGTCGGCGACCGTCACCACCGCGCTGATCCGGCGCGTGACACGCCGGACCGCCGTGAGTGTGGCGTACAGCCCGTGGCCACCGCCGAGCGCGACGACCGCGGGGCCGGAGGGGTCGGCGGCTCCGTTGTCCGCGCGACTCATTCGCGCCCCAGATCCCGGTGCAGTACCCGTACCGCGTCCACCGGCCCGTCCGCGCCCGCGTCGATCCGGCTGCCGGTGATCTTGCCGAGGGCCTCGGCGATCGCGACGCTGCGATGTCTCCCGCCGGTGCAGCCCACTGCGACCGTCATGTAACGCTTCCCCTCTTGGCGATAACCCTGGGTGGTCAGCTCGATCAGGTGATCACAGGTCCGCAGATAGTCGTCGGCGCCCGGACGTGACAGCACATAGTCGCTGACCACCGTTTCCTGACCGCTGTGCTGCCGAAGTTCTGGTACCCAGTGCGGGTTGGGCAGGAAACGCACATCCAGCACCATGTCCGCGTCCAGCGGGACACCGTACTTGAATCCGAAGGATTGAACGGTCAACTGCAGTGCAGCGGGCGTGCCGCCGCCGTAGACCTCCTCCAGTTTCCGGTGCAATTGGTGGATGGACAGTTCGGTGGTGTCGATGACCACATCGGCGGCCGCCTTCACCCCCGCGAGCCGGACCCGTTCCGCGGCGATACCGGCCGACAAGGTCCCCTCGGCGCTGTCGTTCTGCAGCGGATGGCGACGCCGGGCGAAACCGAACCGGCGGATCAGCACATCGTCGGAGGCCTCCAGGAACAGGATGCGGGTGGGGACCCCGCGGGCGCGCAGCTGTTCGGTCACGGCGGACAGGTCCCCGGTGAAGAACCGGCTGCGCACATCCATGACGATCGCCAGCCGCAGTATGGGCGGATCGGCCGAGGAACCCAGTTCCACCATGCGCCCGATCAGTTCCGGCGGCAGATTGTCGGTGACGTACCAGCCCAGATCCTCGAGTACCCGCGCGGCCGTGCCCCGCCCCGCACCGGACAGGCCGGTCACCATCACGACTTCGACCGGGGTGCCCGAGCCGGAACCGGTACCCGGCACCACTGTCGTACTGTTGTTCGATTCGACGCGAGTCATGTACCACCCGGATCTTGTTCGGGAATTGCGTTTCGGTCACCCAGCTGTAGGTCGTCGCCCCGGCGACTGTCGCGGGACGCAGGAACAAACGTACGTGACCGGCGCCGGTCGCCGCGCAGTTGCCGCGGCCGCCGCGCCGGACGCTATCGCTCGTGCAGGGCCGCCAGTACCGCCTCCGCGGTGGCGCGGCCGATACCGGGCACCTCGATGATCTCCTCGACGGTGGCCTCTTTGAGTCGCGCGACCGAACCGAAATGGGTCACCAGCGCGGTCCGCCGGGTCTCGCCGAGGCCGCGGACCGCGTCCAATGCCGACGCCGTCATCCGCCGCGACCGTTTGCTGCGATGGAAGGTGATGGCGAAACGGTGCGCTTCGTCGCGCACCCGTTGCAGCAGGTAGAGAGCCTCGCTGGTGCGCGGCAGCACCACCGGATCGGGCTCGCCGGGAACCCACACCTCTTCCAGCCGTTTGGCCAGGCCCACCACGGCGATATCGGTGATGCCGAACTCCTCGAGCACCTCCGCGGCGGCCGCCACCTGCGGCGCTCCGCCGTCGACGACGTAGAGATTGGGCGGATAGGCGAACTTGCGCGGCCGGCCGGTCTTCGGGTCGATACCGGGCCGGGTCACGATCTCCGCGTCGGCCTCCGCACCGGCGGGGGCGGCACCGTCGCCCGCGGGGGGCGTACCGAATTCGGGCACCTGCGCCGACCCGGCGAGATCGGCCTGCTCGGTGGCATCGCGCTCCCGGCGTAGCCGGGCGAACCGGCGCCGGGTCACCTCGGCGATACTGGCGACATCGTCGGAGCGCCCCTCACCGGCGGCCTCTCGGATCGCGTAGTGGCGGTAGTCGGATTTCTTGGGCAACCCGTCCTCGAAGACCACCAGCGAGGCCACCACATCGGTGCCCTGGACATGGCTGATGTCCACACATTCGATACGCAGCGGCGCGGTATCGAGATCGAGAACGTCCTGGATGTCCTGTAACGCCACCGAGCGGGAGGTCAGATCGCCGGCGCGGCGGAGTTTGTGCTGGGCCAGCGCCTCCTTCGCGTTCCGCGCCACCGTCTCGGCAAGGGCTTTCTTGTCGCCGCGCTGCGGTACCCGCAACCGCACCGACGCGCCGCGCAGGGTCGACAGCCAGCGCTGGACCTCCTCGGCATCGGCCGGGAGTTCGGGGACCAGCACTTCGCGCGGTACCACGGCCGCGGCCTGGTCGCCCGCGGTCTGCTCGGCCACGGCGGTCTGCTCCGCGTAGAACTGGGTGAGGAACTGTTCCACCAGTGCGGCCAGTTCACCGCCCTGCTCCGGGGTATCGGCCGCGTCACCGGATTTGTCGACCACCCAGCCACGCTGCCCGCGCACCCGGCCGTCACGGACGTGGAAGATCTGCACCGCGACCTCGAGGTCGTCCCCGGCGAAGGCGACCACATCGGCGTCGGTGCCGTCGCCCAGCACGACGGCCTGTTTCTCCAGCGCCCGGCGCAGGGCCTGCACATCGTCGCGCAGCCGGGCCGCGGTCTCGAAATCGAGGTCCTCGGCGGCCGCCTGCATCCGGCGTTCCAGGTCCTTGACCATCCGATCGGTGCGGCCCGCCAGGAAATCACAGAAATCGTCGACGATCCGCCGGTGCTCGGCGGCGGAGACGCGGCCCACACACGGGGCCGAACACTTGTCGATATAGCCGAGCAGGCAGGGACGACCCATCTGACTGTGCCGTTTGAACACCCCGGCCGAGCAGGTGCGCGCGGGAAACACACGCAGCAGCAGATCGAGGGTCTCCCGGATGGCCCAGGCGTGGGCATAGGGGCCGAAATACCGCACCCCCTTCTTCCGGGCGCCCCGATAGACGAACAGCCGCGGATACTCCTCGTTCAGTGTGACCGCGAGCACCGGATAGGACTTGTCGTCGCGGTAGCGCACGTTGAACCGCGGATCGAACTCCTTGATCCAGTTGTATTCGAGTTGCAGTGCCTCCACTTCGGTGGAGACCACGGTCCATTCCACGCTCGCGGCGGTGGTGACCATCTGGCGGGTACGCGGATGCAGGGCGGCGATATCGGCGAAGTACGAGTTGAGCCGATTGCGCAGGCTTTTCGCCTTGCCGACATAGATGACCCGGCCGTAGGAGTCCCGGAACTTGTAGACGCCGGGTTCGAGCGGAATGGAGCCGGGCTGCGGCCGGTACGTCGCGGGATCTGCCACGTATCCAGCGTAGTAGCGGGCTCGGACACATCCGGCCGCCGGTCGCCGGGACCCGCCCCGGCGCCCCGGCGGGTGTGCGGGCAGGCCCGGCTCGTGTTCGCGCGCCGCGGGCATCCGGCGCCCGGCCGGTGGGCAGGTTTCCCCCACACGGGGCGAGTTCGGCCGCCGCTGCCGCCGCGTCCCGCTAGAGTTCGAATATGCGCCCGATACAACGGATTCGGTACGCGCTGACGGTGACGGCGCTGCTCGTGGCAGGCTCGCTCAGCGGATGCTCCGACGATACGGGGGCCGCGGGCCCCTGTACCCCGGTACCGAACGGCACCCCGGTGACCGCTGCCCCGGCCACGGGCTCGGCCACCACCACCGCCCGCGACCTGGCGACCAACCCGGAGATCGCATCGGGCTACCGCAGCGAGATGACCGCGGTCCACACCAGCGGCTACGCCGTATCCACCGCGAACTCCCACGCCACACGCGCCGCCTGCGAGGTGCTCCGGGCCGGCGGCACCGCGGCGGACGCGCTGATCACCGCGCAGACCGTGCTGGGACTCACCGAACCGCAGGCGTCCGGCCTGGGCGGTGGCGCGTTCCTGCTCTACTACGACGCGGAACACGAGACGCTGGACGCCTACGACGGCCGGGAGACCGCCCCGGCCGCGGCCACCGAGAACTATCTGCGCTGGATCAGCGATACCGATCGCACCGAACCGAAACCGGATACCCGCGCCAGCGGGCGTTCCATCGGAGTGCCGGGAGTGGTCCGGATGCTCGAACTGGCGCATACCGAGCACGGCCACATCCCGTGGCGGGAGCTGTTCGATCCCGCCGTCGCGATGGCGGACCAGGGTTTCGAGATCAGTCCGCGGCTGGCCGGGCAGATCGCGGACTCCGCGGCCGAGCTGGCCCGCGACCCGGCGGCGGCCGACTACTTCCTGAACCCGGACGGCTCTCCCAAGGCGGCGGGTACGGTCCTCACCAACCCCGCCCTGTCCAAAACCCTCACCACGGTGGCCACCGAGGGCGCGGAGGGTTTCTACACCGGGCCCATCGCCGAGGACATCGTTTCCGCGGCCGCCGCGCGGACGGGCGGGCGCACCCCGAGTCTCCTGGACGCCGCTGACCTGGACTCCTACCGGGCGGTGAAACGGACCCCGCTGTGCACCGGTTACCGCGCGCACGAGATCTGCGGGATGCCCGGGCCGTCCTCCGGCGGTATCACGGTGGCGGCCACGCTCGGCATCCTGGAGAACTTCGACCTTCCCGCCCTGCCGCCGGAACACGTCGACCGTAACGGCGGTGTGCCGCAGGCCGAGGCCGTACATCTCATCGCCGAGGCCGAACGGCTCGCCTACGCCGACCGCGACAAATTCGTCGCCGACCCGGATTACGTCCCGCTGCCGGGTAATTCACCGGATACCCTGGTGAACCCGGAATACCTGGACACCCGCGCCGAGCTCATCGACCCGCGCCGGAGCATGGGCACCGCGCAGCCCGGTGATTTCGGGTCCGCGCCGGTGGGTATCGGCCCCCAGACACCCGAACACGGCACCAGCCATATCTCGGTGGTCGATTCGTACGGCAATGCCGCGGCGATGACCACCACGGTGGAATCGGCTTTCGGTTCCTTCCACATGGTCGACGGATTCCTGCTGAACAACCAGCTCACCGATTTCGCGACCGATCCGCTCGGCGCCGCCGGTTTGCCGGTCGCCAACCGGATCGAACCGGGGAAACGGCCGCGCAGTTCGATGAGCCCGACCCTGGTGTTCGAGCAGGGCAAGGACTCCGAGCGGGGAGCGCTCACCCATGTGGTCGGCTCCCCCGGCGGCTCGGTCATCATCCAGTTCGTGGTGAAAACCCTGGTGGGCATGCTGGATTGGGGTCTGGATCCGCAGCAGGCGGTCTCCGCACCGGCCGTCGGCGCCGCGAACACACCGGTCACGAATGTGGGCGGCGAGCATCCGGCGATCGACGCGCGCGACGACGGCGCCCACGATCCGCTCGTCACCCGGCTGCGCGAACGCGGCCATCAGGTCTCGGTGGCGCCGCAGACCAGCGGGCTCAGTGTGCTCGGCCGCGACGGCGACACCGGCTGGATCGGCGGGGCCGACCCCCGGCGCGAGGGTGAGGTCCTCGGCGATACCCGGTGACCGCACCGGGCCGGGGCGGCTCACCCGCGCCGGGTGAGCCCGCCGGGCGGTAACCGGTGGTCCCCTGGTGTCATGCCGAGCATCGATGCCGCCGGGCTGTCCCGGGCCGAACTCACCACCTTGGCTGCCGACGCGTTCATCTACGGCTTCCCGCTCGTCTACGACCTCCAGCAGGTCGCGCGTTTCACCCGAGAAGGGATCGGCGGCCTGCCGCCGACACCGCTCGACATGTTCGGCCACGCCACCACACTCGCCGGACCGCAGGACACCTTCGTCTCCATCAACAACGACACCCTCTATTCGATCGCGAACGTCTCGACCGCGGCCGGGCCGGTGCGCTTCGACGTACCGGATACGGCGGGCCGCTACTACGTCATGCAGTTCGTCGACGCCTGGACGAACAACTTCGCCTATATCGGTCATCGCGCCACCGGCACACTCCCGGGGGCCTATCTCCTGGTCGCGCCCGGCTGGGACGGTATGCCGCCGGAGGGCGTCACCGTCCTCGAGTTCCCCACCACGGTCGCCACCATCGTCGGCCGGTGGGCCGTGGACGGGGAGTGGGATCTGCCGGCGGTCCGCGCGCTACAGAACGCCCTGCACCTCATGCCCACCGCCCCCGCCCCGGCACTACCCGCCCCCGCGCCGGGGGTCCCGGAGGACCTGCGGTTCTTCGAAGAGCTCCGAGTCGGCATCCGGGCCTTCCCGCCCGCCGACCGCGACCGCCGCTACCAGCGACGTTTCGAGCCGCTGGGGTTGCTCGACGCCGAGACGCCCTACACCGATCTCGGCCCGGAGCGGGCGTCGGCGCTCCGCGAGGGGCTCGCGGCCGGGAAGCAGCTCCTCGAGACGGCCGCGACCCACAGCAGCGCGCCCCGGCAGAACGGCTGGAGTCTGACCTACCACGTGTTCGACTACAACCTGGATTTCTTCGGCGTCGGCGCCCTGGACGATCCGCACTGGAAACTCCCCGACGATCCGGAGCGCTATCTGCGGCGTGCGGGCGCCGCCCGCGCCGGCCTCTGGGGTAACCACGGCTACGAGGCGGCCTACGCGATGACCTTCACCGACTGCGCGGACCGGCCGCTGCACGGCTCCCATCGCTACGAGGTGCGTTTCGCCGAGCCTCCGCCGTGCGGCGCGTTCTGGTCGCTGACCATGTACGACACCCCGGATTTCTTCCTCGTCGCGAATCCGATCGGCCGCTACTCGCTGGGCGACCGGACACCCGGATTGCAGACGGTGGACGGTGCGCTCACCGTACTGCTGCAGCACGACGAGCCCACCGATCCGCGGCAGCGGGCCAACTGGCTACCCACCCCGCCGGGGCCGTTCCGGCCGATGCTGCGCATCTACGAACCGCGCGACCCGATATTCGACGGCAGCTACCAGCTGCCGCCGATCGTTCGTGTGGAGTAGCCGGCCACCGGGCCCACCGGATCCGCGGCCGCCCGCACCGAGGCGATGTGTTCGGCCCCGGCCGGGGCCGAGCACGATCACTCGGGCGGGGCGTACTTGATACCCAGGTCGCGGAGCCGGTCCAGCGCCGCCGCGGCATGCTCACCGTCGTTCGATCGCACCGCCAGCATCGGAACATAATCGTCGTTCACCAGCTCGAGCCGAGCCCACGCCTTACGGTCGGGAAAGGACACCCCGCGCACATGCTTCCATTCGAACTCGTTGTCCCCGAGCACGTTACGGACCACGACCCCGCGCCGGCCGGCCCGCACGCGTGGGCGGGTGAGCAGCAGGACGGCCGCCGCGCCGAAGATCCCGATACACGCCATGGCGAACTGATCGACCACCCGGAAGTTGACCCCGGTGTAGTCGGTCCGCAGGAAGATCCCGAACAGCACGAAGGCCACCACCAGGAGCACCGCGACGATGACCGCCGTGCGCCGCGACTTCCGGGGACGCACCTCCAGCTCCCACTCGGGAGCGGCGCCCGAGCCGTCGCCCGAGGCTTCGCCCCGGCGCCAGATCCGCACGACCGGCACGGCTCAGCCCGCCGCGCGGAGCCCGCGCAGGGTGAGGGCGGCGTCCAGGGCGGCGGCTGCGGCCTGTTCGCCCTTGTTCTCCGCCGAATCCGGCAGACCGGCCCGGTCGAGGGCTTGTGCTTCGTCGTTGGTGGTGAGCACACCGTTGGCGACCGGGGTGCTCTCGTCCAGCGAGACCCGGGTCAGGCCGGCGGTCACCGAATCGCAGACATAGTCGAAATGCGGGGTATCACCCCGGATCACGACGCCGAGCGCGACCACGGCGTCGTGGGTGCGGGCCAGTTCCTGAGCGAGCACCGGCAGCTCCATCGCCCCGGCGCACCGCGCGACGGTGGTGTGGCGTACCCCGGCCTCGGCGGCGACGCGTTCGGCGTTGGCCACCAGGGTGTCGCAGATCTCGGTGTGCCAGCGCGATGCCACGATCGCCAGCCGCAGGTCCTTGGCGTCGGCGAGCGCGAAGCTCGGTACCCCGGTGCCGCTCATCGTTTTCCGCCTTTCGGGCCGGAAGACCTCACTGCGCTGTCTCCCCGAGGTCCAGATCGTCGAGACCCACCAGGTCGTGGCCCATCCGGTCGCGTTTGGTGCGCAGGTAGCGCAGGTTCTCGGCATTGGCCCGGACCGGCATGGGCACCCGTTCGGTGATCCGCAATCCGTAGCCGTCGAGCCCGACCCGTTTGGCCGGGTTGTTGGTGAGCAGCCGCATCGACCGCAGCCCCAGGTCGACCAGGATCTGCGCGCCGGTCCCGTAATCGCGGGCGTCGGCGGGCAGACCGAGCTCGATATTGGCGTCGACCGTGTCGTGGCCCGAATCCTGCAGCTGATAGGCCTGCAGTTTGTGCATGAGCCCGATCCCACGGCCTTCGTGTCCGCGCATGTAGAGCACCACGCCGCGCCCCTCGGCGGCCACCATCTCCAGGGCGGCGTCCAGCTGCGGCCCGCAGTCGCAGCGCAGTGAACCGAACACATCACCGGTCAGGCATTCCGAGTGCACCCGGACCAGGACATCCTCACCGTCGCCGACATCCCCGCGGACCAGCGCGACATGTTCGACATCGTCGTAGATGCTCTGGTAGCCGACCGCGGTGAACTCGCCGTGCACGGTCGGGATACGCGCCTGTGCCACCCGCACGACATGCTTTTCGTGCTTACGCCGCCAGGCGATCATCTCGGCGATCGAGATCAGCGCCAGTTCGTGCTCGTCGGCGAAGACCCGCAGCTCGTCGGTGCGGGCCATGTGCCCGTCTTCTTTCTGGCTGACGATCTCGCAGATCACCCCGGCCGGTCGCAGCCCGGCCATCCGCGCCAGGTCCACGGCGGCCTCGGTGTGCCCGGGCCGGCGCAGGACGCCCCCGTCCTTGGCGCGCAGCGGCACCACATGACCGGGGCGGGTGAAATCGTTCGGTTTGGCATCGCCGTCGGCCAGCAGCCGGATGGTGGTGGCCCGGTCGGCGCCGGAGATACCGGTGGTCACGCCCTCTTTGGCATCCACCGACACGGTGTAGGCGGTGCCGTGCTTGTCCTGGTTGACCGCGTACATCGGCGGCAGCCCCAGCCGATCGCAATCGTCACCGGTGAGCGGTACACAGATGTAACCCGAGGTGTAGCGGATCATGAACGCCACGAGTTCCGGGGTGGCCTTCTCCGCGGCGAAGATGAGGTCGCCCTCGTTCTCCCGGTCCTCGTCGTCGACCACGACGACCGGTTTACCGGCCGCGATATCGGCGACCGCGCGCTCGATGCTGTCGAACCTGGTCACGTCTGTAATGCTCCATCTCGATAGGTCCCGATCACACTACTGGGTCTGTTCGGCCGGTCCGGGCGCGGCCACAGTCGTCAGCCGCGCTGGTGGAGGCGTTCGACGTACTTGGCGATCACATCGACCTCGAGATTCACTACGGTCCCGGGGACGGATGTGCCCAGATCGGTGAGACTCAGTGTGGTCGGGATCAGCGAGACCTCGAACCAGTCCCGGTGGCCGTCGGCGGCCGGTGTCTCGGCCCGGCCGAGTCCGGAGACGGTGAGCGAGATGCCGTTCACGGTGATGGAGCCCTTCTCCACCACGTACTTGGCGATCGCGTCGGGCAGCGAGACCCGGACCACTTCCCAGTTGTCCTCCGGGGTCCGGGCCAGGATGGTGCCGGTGCCGTCCACGTGGCCCTGGACGATATGGCCGCCGAGGCGGCTGTTCACCGCGGCCGCGCGCTCGAGATTGACCCGCGAACCGGGTTCCAGGCCGCCGATACTCGACCGGCGCAGGGTCTCCCCCATGACATCGACGGTGAACGCGTCGTCCACGACATCGACGACGGTCAGACAGACACCGTTGACCGCGATCGAGTCGCCGTGGCCGGCATCGGAGGTGACCAGCTTTCCGCGGATCGTGAGCCGCGCCGCGTCGGCCGATGGTTCGCGGGCGACGATTTCGCCCAATTCCTCGACGATGCCCGTGAACATGTCTTCTCCCGTTCGCGTCGGTGTTCCGCATACGGAACGGCGGGAGTGGTACCGAGTATTCCCAGTTCGCCGTCCAAGACCAGACTAGTTCCCGCTCTCCGGCCCGGCCATGGCGCGGACCACCCTGCGGGAGGCCCTGGTCGCACGGCCGCGCGACCCCAGGGGGCGATCCGTAAATTTTCCGATCGGGAGACCGCTGTCACATTCGGCCGGGCTGCGCCGATACCACTTCCGACGGGCCGCGATCCGGTCCGGACCGGATTCGCGCCGAACCACTTTGCCCTACCGAGACCGCATCGAAACCCGAAATGTTCCTCGATTTGCACGCTCACAGAGGCTGACGCAATATTGTGAGGTGACCGGTTCACCCACCTCGACCACCCCGCGGTGCGGCCCGGCGCAGTATTCGTACGAGGACGGCCACCGCCGCGGAACACCGTGCGCCACAAGCCATCACGACAACTGGATCCGCCCGCACCGGTCCGGCCCGGGCAGACCCGCACCGCCGCGGTGATCCAGCGTCTCTCGGCCCGACGACAGGGTTGTCCGGGCACCGGATCCGCGCGGTGACCACGCCCGAGGGATCCGTGCGATATCCGCCCGGCGGATGCGTTCGCCCCGGCCGGGCACGCCACCACTCGAGGAAGCCGAACCGCTATGACCACGTTCACCGAATCCGCGCTGGAACGACACTGCCGGCGGTACCGGGAGAAGGATCTGCTGCCCGCGGTGGTCGATCCGGCCAGCCGACGCATCCTGCTGCATGTGGGCGCCGCCTACGGCGCCGTCACCATGCCGACCGAGCTCGGCGAACAGGTGTTGACACGGCTGCGGGCGGCGGGGATCGCCGGGCCGGTCTTCGCCCATCCCCGGGCCCGGCGCTGGACCTTCCTCACCGGTCCCACCCGGCACGAGGAATTCACCGCCACCGCGGCCGCCGAACTCTTCCGCCTCTACACCACCGTCGCCGGTACCGGCAGCCAGGTCGTGCTGCCCTCACCCGAGGACGAGAGCAGCGGCTATCGCCTGTGGGTCGCGGGCCCCGACGCGCTGGGGACCCGGCCACCGCAGCACGCGGTGATCGACGCCGCCCGCGAGTGCGCCCCCAAGAGCCGCTGACCTCGAAGCGCTCGTAGCCGCTCAGAGTTCGGCGGACCGGGCGAGGCCCACTCGGCGAGAGCCCATGGAAGCCGACGGGTCGGCCGAAGGGACGCCATTCCGGCCAGACCCAGGACACCGCCGGCCCGGCGAACCCGACCCAGCGGCGCACTATGCGGTCCCGACGCCGGGCGCGGACCTCAGTGCGTGAGGTGATGCGCGGACCAGGTCGATTCCGCCTGCCGGCGCAGTTTCTCCACCGTCGCGCCGGGATCTTCGGTGTTGTACACCGCCGAGCCCGCCACGAAGCAGTCGATACCGGCCGCCGCGGCCTGCTCGATGGTGTCGGCGTTGATCCCGCCGTCGATCTCCACCACCAGGCGCAGCTCCCCCGCGTCGACCAGCCGCCGCACGATCCGGGCCTTCTCCAGGACCTCCGGAATGAACGACTGCCCGCCGAATCCGGGTTCGACACTCATCACCAGCAGGGTGTCGAAATCACGCAGGATCTCCAGGTACGGCTCGATGGGGGTGTTCGGCTTGACCGACAGCCCCGCCTTGGCGCCGGCGGCCCGGATATCACGGGCCACGGCCACCGGATCCTCGGTCGCCTCGGCGTGGAAGGTCACGTTGTAGGCGCCCGCCTCCGCGTACGGCGGCGCCCACCGGCCCGGATCCTCGATCATGAGATGACAGTCGAGCGGAATGTCGGTGGCCTTCAGCAGACTCTCCACCACCGGCAGCCCCAGGGTCAGATTCGGGACGAAATGCGCGTCCATCACATCGACGTGCAACCAGTCGGCGGTCGATACCACCTCGGCCTCCTCGGCCAGCCGGGCGAAATCGGCGGACAGAATCGACGGAGCGATCATCGGGACCGGAGGACGGGTGAACGTGGGCTCGGACGCAGTCACAGCGGGAGTGTATGGCGGCGTCCACGGCGGCGCGGGCGCGGGGGCCGTCTTCGCCGGTGACACCATCGGCAGGGTGTGGTCCCCGGCCGTCCGGAGCAGGGGTGCGGCACCGACGACCACGTTTCCCGGCCGGATTCCGCTTGGGGCATGCCCCGCTCCCCTCTGTGTGACGATGCGCCCATACACTCGGCTGCGTGATCAATACTTCGGCGGAACAAGGGCTCCACGGTGCCCCGGTGGAGATTCGGGTGGCGGCATCGGTGACACAGTTGCCGATCGTGCGCGGTCTCGCCGAGACCCTGGTCCTGCTCAGCGATTTCACGCTGGACGAGGTCGCCGATATCCGGCTGGCGGTGGACGAGGCCTGCTCGACGCTGATCGGCCTGGCGGCGCCCGAGACGAGCCTGCAGTGTGTGTTCAGCATCGGTGACACGGAGTTACGGGTGCGGGTCGCCGGGGTGGCGGCGCAGGAGGGACTGCCGGACGCGCGCAGTTTCGGCTGGCATGTCCTGCGCACCCTGACCGATTCGGTGGACGCCCGGCAGGACCCCTTCGATCAGCAGGTTTCCGGATATCCGACAGCGGTCGAGTTCCGTCGGGTCCGGGGGAAAGCGTAGTGAGCGAGCAGGACAAGCCGCTCGAATCTCCCGCGGACGAGCACGATACGGAACCGGCGGGAGCGGCCGATACCACCGAAGCCGACGCGGAGGCCGATACCGAAACCCGTGCCGAGCTGGAGAACTCGTCCTCGGCGGGCGGATACGACGATGTGGCGGATCTGTTCGTCCGGCTCGCCGAGGCCGCACCGGACTCTTCGGAGCAGGCGGCGCTGCGCAACGAGTTGATCGCACGGTGTATTCCGCTGGCCGACCATATCGCCCGGAAGTTCAGTGGCCGCGGCGAACCGTTCGACGATCTGACCCAGGTGGCCCGGGTGGGGCTGGTGCACGCGGTGGATCGTTTCGATATCTCGCGCGGTTCGAATTTCCTGTCGTTCGCGGTACCCACGATCATGGGCGAGGTACGCCGGTATTTCCGGGACAACACCTGGGCGATGCGGGTGCCGCGCCGGGTCAAGGAGACCCATCTGCGGATCGGTGCCGCGGTGGATTCGCTGTCGCAGTCGCTGGGCCGTTCGCCGACGGCCAAGGAGATCGCCGCCGAGCTCGATGTCGATCCGGACGAAGTGACCCAGGCCGTTATCGCCGGTAACGCCTACCAGCCGACCTCCATCGACGCGGCGTCGGTCGGACGCGATACGGACGCGTCGCTGCTGGATACCCTCGGCGAAGAGGAAGCCCAGTTCGACCGGGTCGAGGAGTACGTCGCGATCCGCCCGCTGCTGGCCGGGTTGCCCGAGCGCGAGCGGCGCATTCTCACCATGCGGTTCTTCGAGTCGATGACCCAGACGCAGATCGCGCAGCAGATGGGCATTTCGCAGATGCATGTATCGCGCATCCTCGCCAAGACGCTGGCCCGGCTGCGCGAACAGTCGTCCCGGGAGTAATCGCCGCACCTGTTGTGCCCGCTTCGCCGTTCGGTCTACCCTCTCATTGAGAGTATGAGTGGGTATTCATCTCAAACGACCATTTTTCGAGAGCCCGCTTTCTCCCCAGCAATCGATCAGCCGGATCAGCCCGTAATCCGGCGCTCCTGCGGGTCGCGCGTCGACGACGACGCGGCGGAAGGTGATGTGAGTGATGACCGCTGAAACCATCGCCCGGCAATGCACTCTGTGCGAAGCGCACTGCGGCATCCTGGTGACCGTCGAGAACACGACAGTGACCAAGGTCGCGGGCAATCCCGACGATGTGCTGTCCAAGGGCTACATCTGCCCGAAGGCCACCGCCATGGCGGGCCTGCACGACGACCCGGACCGGCTGCGCACCCCGGTACGCCGGGTGGGCGAGAAATTCGAGCCCATCGGCTGGGACGAGGCCTTCCGCGAGATCGGCAGCCGCCTGCGCCGGGTACGCCGGGAGCACGGACCGCATTCGGTGGGTATGTACCTGGGCAATCCGGCCGCCCACAATTCGGCGATCATGTACGCCTTCGCGCTGCGCATGGCGCTGATGACCCGCAATTTCTACACGGCCTCCTCGATCGACCAGTTCCCGCAGGAATTCGTGGCCTGGCAGATGTACGGGTCGAATTTCCTCATGCCCATCGCCGATATCGACCGCACCGACCGGATGGTGATCATCGGCGCCAATCCCGCGGTATCCAACGGATCGGTCACCACCATGCCGGGCGCCCGCGACCGCATCAAGGGGGTACGCGCCCGCGGCGGCAAGGTCGTGGTGATCGATCCGCGGCGTACCGAGACCGCCCGCCTGGCCGACGAACACGTCTCGGTGCTGCCCGGCGGCGATCCGTACCTGCTGCTGGCCGTCCTACACGTACTGATCACCGAGGACCTGTACGACCGGACCGCCGTGGGCACCCAGTGCGCCGGACTGGACGAACTACGCGATCTGGTCGCCGGTTTCACCCCCGAGGACGCCGCCCCGTACGCCGGCGTGGACGCCGAGACGATCCGGCGCCTGGCCCGCGAGCACGCGGCCGCGAAATCGGCGGTGATGTACGCGCGGATCGGGGTGTGCCAGACGTTGACCGGCACCGTCACCCACTGGCTGGTCAACACCATCAACGCGATCACCGGAAACCTCGACAGGCCGGGCGGCCAGATGTATGCCACCCCGGCCGTGGACCTGCTGCCGCTGGCGCGCCGGGTGTCGCCGTCCTACGGCGCGTGGACCGACCGCTCCGGCAGGTACAAATCGTTCCGGTTCGAACTGCCGGTGGCCGCGCTGGCCTCGGAGATCCTCGACGACGGCCCGGACCGTATCCGCGCCATGATCACCTACGCGGGCAACCCGGTCCTGTCCACCCCGCAGCGCGGACAGCTCGACAAGGCGCTGGGTTCGCTCGATTTCTATGTCGCCGTGGACATGTACATCACCGAGACCACCCGGCACGCCGACATCATCCTGCCGCCGCTGTCGCCGCTGGAACGCGAGGATCTCGACATCCTGCTCACCATGTTCAGCGTGCACAACAACATTCGTTTCAACGCGCGAGCGGTCACCCCCGAGCAGGAGGGGTTGGAGGACTGGGAGATCATGGCGCGGCTGACCACCGAGATCCTGCCGCTGCCCCTGCGCTCGCTCACCGGCCGTGCCCTCAACGCGGTCTTCGCCCGGTTCAGTCCGCTGCGGGCCGCGGCACTCGGTATCGCGGTCGGCCCGCACGGCGTACTACGCCGCGGCCGCAAGGGTGTGACCGTGAAGAAGGTGCGCGCAGCCCGCGGCGGTATCGATCTGGGCCCGCTGCGCCCGCGGCTGCATTCGCTGATCGCCACCGCCGATCGCAGAGTCCACTTGGCGCCGCGGCAGTTCGTCACCGAGGCCCGCCGGCTCCTCGACGAGGCGCGCGCGGGCGGCGCGGACCGCGACCTCGGTTTCGATCTGCGGCTCATCGGCCGGCGCCATCTGCGCAGCAACAATTCCTGGCTGCACAATGTGCCGTCGATGGTGAAGGGCCGCGACCGCTGCACCGCGCTCATGCATCCGCAGGACGCGACCGCGCGCGGCCTGTCCGACGGCGGCCGGGTCACCGTGAGCTCACCCATCGGCTCCATCGTGGTGCCGGTGGAGATCAGCGATGAGATCCGGCCGGGCACGGTCGCCATCCCGCACGGCTGGGGTCACGGCGAGCCGGGTGTCGGCTGGACCGTCGCGGCCGCGGTGCCGGGCGCGAATGTGAATCTGCTGCACGATCCCGCGCAGGTGGACCGTATCTCCGGCAATGCCGCGGTCAACAGCACCTGGGTGAAGGTCCACGCCGTGTAGGCGGCGCCCGCCGCGGGCCGGGCCGGGCCGGGCGCGCCCCCGGTACCGGCGCGGGAAACGGTCAGAGATCGCGCTCGCGGGCGCGCCGTAACCGCGCGGGCGCGACCAGCCACCAGGCCGCGTCCAGGAGTTCGCGCAGCTGCCCGGGGTCGACGCGGTGGAGGTCGATCAGGATATAGGGGTAGCCGTCGTAGTGCGGGGTGGTGTAGAAGGCGGGGTCGCCGGAGGCCAGCAGTGCCTCCTTCTCCACCATCTCGCAGCGCAGCGCGAGACCGCCCTCGGCGTCCGTGCGCAACCGCGCGAAACTCTTGCCCGCCGCTTTCAGAGCCGGGGTGCGGTAGGAGGTCGATTCGGCGACCTCCGGCAGTTCGGTGGCCATCCGTACCACATGCGCCCAGGTGATACCCATAGCGACAGTGTGCCGGGCGCGGACGCGGCCGGCTCGCAAATCCGGCACCACTCCCCCGCGCCCGGCGGTTACGCCGGTTTGCGCAGCGCGGCCACGAACATGGCGTCGGTCCCGTGCCGATGCGGCCACAGCTGGACCGCCGGGCCCGCGCCGAGCCCGGTGACCCCGGGGAGCAGCGGGCGGGCGTCGAGCTGTTCGGCACCGGTGCGGCGAACCGTATCCGCCACTACGGCAACGGTTTCCGGTAGATGAGGCGAGCAGGTGGAATACACCACCACACCACCGGGGCGCACCAGGTCCCAGGCCGCGATCAGCAGTTCGCGCTGCAGGGCGACCAGATCGGCGATATCGCCGGGGGTCCGCCGCCACCGGGCCTCCGGGCGGCGGCGCAAGGCGCCGAGACCGGTACACGGGGCGTCCACCAGGATGCGGTCGTAGCCGGCCGCCAGGCCGCTGTCGCGGCCATCGGCGATATGCACCTGCACGGGCAGCCCGCGCGTCGCGGTACGGACCAGTTCGGCCCGGTGCCGGGCCGGTTCGACCGCGTCGACCCGGAAACCGTCGATATCGGCCAATGCCCCGAGCAGCGCCGTTTTCCCGCCCGGACCCGCGCACAGGTCCAGCCAGCGACCACCGTCGGCGCCATGCAGCGGGGCGCGGGTGAGCGCCAGTGCCACCAGCTGACTGCCCTCGTCCTGGACCGCGGCCATGCCCTCCCGCACGGGTTCCAGCGCACCCGGGTCACCGCCCTCCAGATACACCGCGTAGGGCGACCACCGACCCTCTTCGCCACCGGTAACCAGCGCGAGTTCCTCGGCGGTGATATCGCCGGGACGCGCCACCAGGTGCACCAGCGGCCGGGCGTCGTCGGCGGCGAGCAACTCCGGCAGTTCACCCGCGTCCGTGCCCAGCGCGTCGGCGAACGCCTGCGCGATCCACATCGGGTGGGCGTATTCGAAGGCCATCCGGCCGATCGGGTCGGTGGGGGCGAGCCGGTCGGTCCACTCCTGCGCACTCCGCTCGGCGACCCGGCGCAGCACCGCGTTGACGAAACCGGAACGCCCCGTGCCGGATTCGGCACGGGCCAATTCGACCGCGGTGTGCACCGCGGCGTGGGGTTCGACCCGGGTACGCAGCAGCTGGTAGGCACCGAGACGCAGGATGTCCAGCAGCGAGCCGTCGATCTCGTCGATCTCACGTCCGGCGCAGTCGGCGATCACCGCGTCGAGCACACCCAGGGCCCGGCACGCTCCGTATCCGAGTTCGGTGGCCAGGGCCGCGTCGCGCCCTTCCACCCGGTACTCGCGCAGCAGACCGGGCAGCACCAGATTGGCGTAGGCGTCCCGTTCGCGGACGGCGCGCAGAGTCTCCAGCGCCACGACGCGCGCCGGATCCGCCGGAGTACGCCCGGCCCCTTTCCCGCGGGCGGTCCGGTCCCGGCCCGGACCGGCGGTCCGCTTCCCCGCACCCCGGGTCTGCGCACCAGGCGCCGATCCCCGGCGCCGGTCGTCTCGGCTGTCCTCCGCTCGTTTCCGGGCGGCATCGGCGGCTCCACCGCGTCCGGGTCGGTCGGACGGTCCGGACGCCCCGCCGCCGCGGCCCGCACCCGTCTCCCGATCAGTACGGCGGTCCCCGTCCACACCGCGACCGGGCGCGGCTCCGCGGTGACGCGACTGCCCGCGATCGCCGGCGGACGCACCGGAACCCCGGGTCCCGGGCCTTTCCCCACCTTGTCGTGGACCGCCGGTACGCCGGGACTCCCCGGACGGACGATCGCGCCGTGGTTCGGCCGTGCGGTCGGGCCGATGATCGTTCGAGCGCTGGTCGGTCCGGGAGCCGCCCTCCCGCCGGTCCTGCCGAGAACGCGCCGGGCGCTTCGCCTCCCCGGACCCCGCCGACCGCTCGGCCCGACCGGAACCTGCCGAACGCCGATCCTGCCCGGACCCGGCCGACCGCTCGCCCTGCCGGGAACCAGCCGGACTCCGGCCCCACCCGGGCTCCGACGACCGCTCGGCCCGCCCGGAACCCGGCGAACGCCGATCCTGCCCGGACCCCGGCGACCGTTCACCCTGCCGGGAACCAGCCGGACGCTCACCGCGCCGGGAGTCGGCCGGACGGCCTTCCCGCCTCGACCCGGCCGAACCGCCGGTCGGCCCGGAATCACTCCGACGCTCCGGCGATTCGTTCCGCTGCGCGCCGGAATCCGCCGCCCGGGATTCGACGTGGCGCCGGAAGCCCCGGCGCTGCCCGCCGTCCGAGCCGGTCATTCGACCACCGCGCCGGGCGCCAGCCGGGCGCCGCGGGCCCAGTCGAGTGCGGCCATCATCCGTTTGCCTTGCGGCTGTACCCGGTCCAGCCGCACCGCGGTGGTGGCGGTGCCGATGAAGACACCGGATTTGCGCACCTCGATCTGCCGCTCGGGCAGCACCTCTTCGACCAGTTCCACCGGACCCAGTTTGAGCCGGTTCCCGGCTACCGTGGTCCAGGCACCGGGGAACGGGGTCACCGCCCGGATGGCGCGGCCGACCGCCAGCGCCGGTTGGTCCCAGCGGATCTGGGCGGCCTCGACGGTGATCTTGGGTGCATAGGAGACCCCGTCCGCCGATTGCGGAATCGCCTGCAGAGTTCCGTCCTCGACCCCGTCGAGAGTCTGCTCCAGCAGGGCCGCGCCGCTGTGGGCCAGCCGGCCCAGTAGATCGGCGGCCGTATCGGTGACCGCGATCCGCTCGGTCACCACGCCGTAGACGGGCCCGGTGTCCAGACCGGTCTCGATGCGGAAGGTGGACGCACCGGTGATCTCGTCGCCGGCCGCGATAGCGGCCTGGACCGGCGCCGCGCCGCGCCACGCGGGCAGCAGCGAGAAATGCAGATTGATCCAGCCGTACTTCGGGATCTCGAGCAGGCGCGCCGGCAGCAGCGCGCCGTAGGCGACCACCGGGCAGCAGTCGGGCGCCAGCTCGGTGAGCGCCTCGACGAATTCGGCATCGCCGGGCTTACCGGGAGTCAGGACCGGAATGCCGTGTTCGTCGGCGAGTTGCCCGACCGGTGAACGCTTCAGCTTCCGGCCACGCCCGGCGCCGGCATCGGGCCGCGTGACCACGGCGACCACCTCGTGCCGGGAATCGAGGAGCCGGCGCAGCGACGGAACCGCCGGGTCGGGAGTGCCGGCGAAGACGACGCGCATCAGCGGTCCCGCTCGGCGAGGGCGCGGCTGGGCCGGACGGTCAGCCCGGCGATGAACCAGTCGGATTCACGGATGGTGCGCATGGCCTGCTTCCGGTCGGGGGGATCGAGCCGGTCGATGAACAGAGTGCCGTCCAGATGATCGGTTTCGTGCTGCACACAACGCGCCAGCAGCCCCTCGGCCTCGAATTCGACCGGGTTGCCGTCGACATCCACGCCGGTCGCCCGCACCCGCATGGCCCGCCTCGTGTCGTGGTTGACCCCCGGTATCGACAGGCAGCCCTCCGGACCGATCTGTTCCTCCTCGTCCAGTACGGTCCAGCTCGGGTTGATCAGATGCCCGCGGGCATCGCGGGTGTCGTAGACGAATACCCGCAGCCCGACACCGATCTGCGGGGCCGCCATGCCCACGCCGCCGTCGTCGTACATGGTGTCGGTCAGATCGGTCACCAGCTGCCGCAGTTCGGGGCCGAACTCGGTGACCTCCGCCGCGCGGGCTCGCAGGATCGGATCGCCGAAGAGGCGGACGGACTGGACGGTCACGGTAGCTCCCGAAGACATGAGGCAGGGCAGGAAGGTTTCATTCTAGTGCCTCGTCAAGCAACGTTGGGTAGGTAATCCGGGCGCCGGATTGTGGAGTTGACTGCGAACTCTGTCTTGGGGCGGGCGTGCTGGTTGTG